>CAYJFN010000115.1:1276-5959 GCA_964369325.1 uncultured Arcobacteraceae bacterium | reverse complement strand
TTAAATGACCCAAAAACAATTTCAGTTATAAAAAAAATATTAGATAAAAATGACCACGAAGCAGCTCACAATAGAGCTCACTTTGATTCGCATAAAGTTTTAGGAATAAATCTTATGAGTAGCCCAGGAAGTGGAAAGACAACTTTGTTAGAACACTTAAGTGAAGTTGCTGATTTTAAATTTGGTGTTGTTGAAGGTGATTTAGAAACGAATAGAGATGCAGATAGACTTATAGCAAAAGGGATAAAAGCAGTTCAAATACAAACAGGAAGTGCTTGCCATTTAGATGCTTTTATGGTACATAAAGGTCTGCATGATATGCCTTTAGATGATATTGATGTATGTTTTGTAGAAAATGTTGGAAATTTAGTTTGCCCAGCATCTTATGATGTAGGAACTCATTTAAACATTGTTTTAGTAAGTGTTCCTGAAGGTGAAGATAAGATTATTAAATATCCAGTTATGTTTAGAGCAGCAGATTTAATTTTAATTACAAAAACAGATTTACTTCCATATTTTCAATATGACATTGAAGCAGAAAAACAAGTTGCAAGAAAATTAAAACCAAGCGTAGATATTTTGGAAGTTTCAATCAAAGATAAAGACTCTTTACAAAGAGTTGTTGATTGGATTAAATTTAAAATGAATCATAGAGGTTAAAAATATGTGTTTATCAATTCCATCAAAAGTAACAAAAATTGACAAAGAAACAAACATAGCAACTGTTGATACTATGGGAGTAGAAAGACAAGCATCATTAGATTTAATTGACCAAGAGGTAAATATTGGGGATTATGTGCTTATTCATATTGGATATGCTATGAATAAAATTGATGAAGAAGATGCAATGGAGAGTTTAAAACTATATGAACAAATAATTGCATCTATGGAAGAAGAGGATAGACGCCAAGCAATACTTGATGGCGATAATTGTCCTAGTAAAGAGTAAAAATGTCTTTACAACTAAAAGATTTGTATGATGGATTTAGAAATCCAGATGCAGTTAAAGCCTTAGCTAAGCTTATTGAAGAAGAAGCCTCTAAACTTCCAAGAAAGATATGTGTAATGGAAGTTTGTGGTGGACATACTCATACAATTATGAAGTATGGGTTAAATCAACTAATGCCAGAAAATATTGAGTTTATTCACGGTCCTGGTTGTCCTGTTTGTGTTATGCCAAAAGAGAGAATTGACCATGCATATTTACTCTCACAACAAGAAGATGTAATTCTTGTAACATTGGGAGACATGATAAAAGTACCAGGAAGTAAGGGAAATTTAGCAGATGCAAGAGCAAAAGGTGCTGATGTTAGATTTGTCTATTCTCCTATGGATACAGTAAAAATAGCAAAAGATAATCCTAGTAAAACAGTAATCTTTTTTGCAATAGGATTTGAAACAACAACTCCAATGACAACAGCACTAATTGATTATGTTATAAAAAACAATATAGAAAATATTTTGTTTCATATAAACCACGTAACAGTTCCTGCTCCTATGAGAGAACTACTTAAATCATCTGATTGTAAAATAGATGCCTTTATAGGTCCAGCACATGTAAGTGTGATAAGTGGTAGTAAAGTTTATGAAGAGTTTCCACGAGATTTTGGTGTGCCTATAGTTGTAAGTGGATTTGAACCACTTGATGTAATGCAATCTATGCTTATGATAGTAAAACAGTTTACTCAAAACAGATGTGAATTAGAAGTTCAATACACAAGAAGTGTATCTTATGATGGTAACACAAAAGCACAAGAACTTATCAATAAATATTTAGTAGAAGCAGACTCATTTAAATGGAGAGGTTTAGGCTATATAAAAGATTCTGCAATGGTTTTAAGAAAAGAGTTTGATAAATACAATGCAGAAGTAAAATATAAAGATATCTTACCAAATATTGAAATTGATGATCATAAACTTTGTGTTTGTGGAAGTGTTATGCGTGGAGTTGCAAAACCAAGTGACTGTCCTGTGTTTGGTACTGCTTGCAAACCAAGTAGTCCATTAGGAAGTTGTATGGTTTCAAGTGAGGGAGCTTGTAGTGCATACTATAAATTTGGAAATATTTTAAAGTAGTTTAAAAGGTAAAAAATGAAAGACACAATAACTCTTTCTCATGGAAATGGTGGAGAAGAGAACAACGAACTTATTTCAAAGATATTTTATAAAGCTTTTAAAAATGAGATTTTAGAGCAAAGTGAAGATGCTGCTGTTATTCAAGATGGAAGTTTAGCTTTTAGTACAGATAGTTTTACAGTAAGTCCTATTATTTTTCCAGGAGCAGATATAGGAAAACTTGCAGTTTGTGGAACTTGCAATGACCTTGCAATGATGGGAGCAAAACCTAAGTATCTTACTTGTTCAGTAATACTCGAAGAGGGTTTTGAAATAGATACTTTAAAAACTATTGTTGAGTCTATGAAAAAAGAGCTTGAAATAAATGGTGCTATTGTTGTAAGTGGAGATACAAAGGTTGTTCCAAAAGGAAGTGTAGATAAGATATTTATAAACACAACTGGAATTGGAGAAATCCAAAAAAAAGGAATATCTTCAAATAGTATTACAACTGATGATGTGATACTTGTTTCTAACTCTATTGGAAAGCATGGAGCAACTATTTTTGCTGCTAGAGAAGGGATTGATTTAAGTACCAACTTAAAATCAGATTGTGCTTCTTTGTGGCCAATTGTTCAAAAGCTAATTGAAAATAATATTAAAATAACTGCTTTAAGAGATGCTACAAGAGGTGGAGTTAGTGCAGTATTAAACGAGTGGGCAAAACAAAGTGATGTTTGTATAGAAGTACAAGAACAAGATATTCCTATTTGTGATGAGGTAAATGGCATTTGTGAACTTCTTGGCTTTGAAGCACTAGCTTTAGCAAATGAAGGAACTTTTGTTTTAGCTATTAAACAAGAAGATGCACAAAGAGCATTAGAAGTTTTACACTCTTGCGAAAACTCAAAAGAGGCAAAAATCATTGCTACTGTATCGCAACAATATGAAAAAAGAGTAATTTTAAATTCACCTTGGGGAACAAAAAGATTTTTAGAAACACCAACAGGTGAGCTTTTACCTAGAATTTGTTAGAAGGAACAAAATGCACGAATATTCAATAGTTCAGTCGCTTCTTGAGAGTTGCGAAGATCATGTGAAACAAAATGATGCACAAAAAGTTGCAAAAGTTGTTGTAAAAATTGGTATTTTAAGTGGAGTTGAACCACAACTTTTAAAAACTGCTTTTGACACTTTTAAAGAGCAAACAGTTTGCCATGATGCTACTTTTGAGATGAATGTACAAAAGGTTGTTATAGATTGCTTTGAGTGCAATGCAAATTCTACTTTAGAAAAAAATGAATTTGCTTGTCCTAAGTGTCAAAGTACAAATGTAAAAGTAGTAGATGGTGAAGATATGTATTTAATGTCTTTAGAAATGGAATAATTTTCTTTGATTATGTATTGATTTATAGTAAATTAGGTAAAATATCTTATGAATTTAATCGAAAAACTAAATGCTCAAGTAGAAAAACTCAATCAAGAGTTTGAAATATTAAAATATGAAAATAGTTCTTTAAAATTTAAAGTTGAAGAATTGCAAACAATAAATGATCAATTAGTAAGAAATAATCAAGATATGTTACTTAAGATAGATAGCACACTAGCTATAAAAAATAGAGGTAATAAGTGAAGAAGAAGTTGAAATTTTATATTAACAATATGATGTATACTATTAATGCAGATGAAGAGTTAATACCTGATATTGAAAAGTTTTTACCTATATTTGATGAAAAAAACCAAAAAAATGATGAACAGTTGGATACAGGTAAACTTCTTCTTGCTTACATGAGGCGAACACAAGAGTTTTATAAATTTAAAAAAGATATTGAAGATATATCAGATAAACTTCCTCCACTTTGATGAAAAGAGCATTTTCACTCCTTGAAATCATATTTGCACTTGCAATTATTGGTTTAATTGTTTCATATGTTTTAAAAAGTGGCTCAAGCATATTTGGTGAAGCAACTCTAACAAAAGCTAAAGCAGAAATCGCACTTATAAGGCATAGTTTAAATATCAATAAAAATAAGCGTATCAGACTAGGGTTAGGAGCATATCCTCAAACTTTGGATAGTGCAAAAACAAACACTTCTAATGAGCTTTTATTTGCAGGAGTTGGTGAACAAAAACTTTTAACTCATCCTTTAGTTTCAACAAGCACTTCCCAAAAAGAGGTTGGAAAGTTTGCTAAACTATCAGACAATTCATATACTCTTTATTTATCAAAAGATACTTTTTTAGAATTTGAATACAATTCTAATAATGGAACTTTTACTTGTAAATCTCAAGATAATCTATGCAAGGAAGTTGAGTGAGTCAAGAGTTTTTTTATGAATTAAGTCTGCTTAAATCTCCTCTTGACTTGCTTACATATAAAAGTGATGTAAGCCTAGAAATAGGAACGCTTGTAGAAGTGAAACTAAATAACAGAAAAGCTTTATGTAGTGCAGTTATTATAAAAAAAGTCTCTAAACCAGAGTTTGATTGCAGTTGCATTGAAAATATTTCTTCATATTATTATGATGAAAATATGTTAAACATCTCTAAATTTATCTCTTCTTATTATGTTTGTTCACTTGGTGAAGCTTTAGGTTTATACACACCTTTTGAAAAACAAGAACTAAA
>CAYJFN010000115.1:0-1176 GCA_964369325.1 uncultured Arcobacteraceae bacterium | reverse complement strand
AAAAGTATTGCAATATGGCACTCAAAAATCACAAAAAGTGCTAAACAAAAGATTATTGAAGGTCTTTTAAGTGGAGAAATTCAACTAATTGCGGGAGCTAGGTCAGCACTTTTTTTACCATATAGTAATTTAGGTTTAATAATTGTAGATGAAGAGCATGATGACTCATATAAATCTGACCAAAAGCCAAGAGTAAATGTAAAAGATTTATCAATATACATAGCAAAACAGAAAAAAATTCAGCTAATTTTAGGAAGTGCAACTCCATCAATTTCTACTTTTCATAAATTGCCATATATAAGAGTTACAAAAAGTTATTTTGCCACACAAAAAAAGTTTACTTTTTTACAAACTCAAACAGTACTAAATGAAGAGATAAAAAAAAGTATTGCTTCAACACTTAATCAAAATAAGCAAGTAATAGTGTTTTTGCCTACAAGAGCAAACTTTAAGTATCAGATTTGTTCAAGTTGTGGCAAAAGTGTTGAGTGTCCTTATTGTTCTGTTTCTATGAGTTTGCACAAAAATTCACTGGCACTTAAGTGCCACTACTGCAACTATGCACAAAAAATCCCAGAGCTTTGTCCTAGTTGTAAAAGTGGGATTATAAAGAACTTTAGAGTTGGAACTGCTCAAGTTGAAGATGAGCTAAAAAATGAGTTTGCTTCAAAAAATATTGTGCGATTTGACAAAGATTCAATCACAACAAACAAGAAGTTAAACACAGTTTTAAATGACTTTAATGAGAATAAAATAGATATTTTAGTTGGTACGCAAATGCTTTCAAAAGGGCATGATTATCACAATGTTACACTTGCAGTTGTTTTAGGTATTGATTCAGTTTTAAACATGAACTCTTATAAAGCAAGAGAAAGAGCTTTGTCTTTGCTTATTCAAATTGCAGGAAGAAGTGGAAGAAATGGCTTTGGAGAAGTAATAATCCAAACAAAAAACAAAGAGTTTTTTGAACACTATTTGTTAAATAGTGATTATGAAGAATTTTTAAAAGATGAACTAGAATTTAGGCAAGATTTGTACCCACCATTTTTTAAAATGGCAAAAATTACTTTTGCGCATACAAATGGCTTAAAAGCAAAAGAAGATATGAATAAGTATGTGCAAATACTTACAAAACTTGAGAAAATCCAAGTTGTTGGTTTTGGTGAGAGTGGGGTG
>CAYJFN010000114.1:0-5968 GCA_964369325.1 uncultured Arcobacteraceae bacterium | reverse complement strand
TAATTTTCTAGCATTTGCAACATCTGTTACAAACATAGAGTAAGTATCTTTTATAACTTTTTCAAGTTCAGCTTTTTCATATGAGTTCCATTCTCTAGAAAAAGTTCCTGCTTCTTTGTATTTTCCAACTTTTACAGTTTGAGTTTGAACTCCTAATGTTTCCATAAGTTTTTCTACATTAGCTCCTTGAAAAATAACTCCAATTGAGCCAATCATACTTCCAGGATTTGCAATAATCTTTGAAGCCCAAATAGATGCATAGTAACCTCCACTTGCCATTACTCCACTAGCATATGCAACAACAGGTTTTTTAGAACTTAATTCTTTTATTGCGTAAGCAATTTCTACTGAAGGAGCAACTGCTCCTCCTGGAGAGTTTACATTAAATAAAACACCTTTTATATTATCATTTTTGTAAGCATCTTTTATCTCTTTTAAAGTCGAATCAACGTCTAAAATAGGGCCTACAAGATTTATTTGTTGTAGATTTGCTACTTTTATACTTTGTGGCTCTTGTTCGCCAAAAATTAAAACTAATATTACTAAAAATACAAATGTTTTAAAATATTTAGTTATAAAATCTAAAACTGCAACAATAGGCGAAAACAACATTTTAAGAAATCCCAATATCTTTTCCTCCAATTACTATTTTATTTGCATATTTTGTATGCAAAATTATATGAGTAGCAAGTTCATCTTTGCTGTCTATTTTATCAGGTAAAATTATAGATATCATATCACTATTTTTCCCAGTTTCTAAACTACCTTTATTTAATCCAAGTGCTTTTGCGCCATTTGCTGTAGCACAATACAATAGTTTTTTTGACAAAGAGTTTATATTTATATTTTCATGTATCATTAAAGCATTTCTTAATTCATCAAACATACTAAGTGAGTTATTTGAGCTAAGACCATCTGTTCCTATTGCAAAATCAACATTAGTGCCTTCTAATTTTTTTAACTCAAGTTTATTATTGTTTAGAAATCTGTTTGATGTAGGGCAGTGGTTTATAACCGCATTTAGTTCATTTATTTTTTTAAGTTCTTGCTCATTTGCTTCTACACAATGAGTAAAGCTAAGATTTAAAACATCTTTAAAAGCTTCTAAAAACTCTTTTGGTTTATTTATAGAGCTAGTTTGTCCTAAAAGATTTGTAAAAAACTCCAAAAAACTGCCAGAGCTATTTTCTAGCCACTCTTTTTCGCTTTTGCTTTCTAAAAAGTGTGCGGAAACACTAAGATTTTTCTCTTTTGCTATTTTTAAAACTTCTCTTAATAAAAATGGGTGAACAGAATATGGTGAATGAATAGCAATTGCTGGAATAAATCTATTTGAACTATGAGATAAAGATGTATTTAATCTTGCTTTAAAATCACTAAAAAGTGTATCAATCATCTCTTGCTTTGAACCAATTACTTCACTAAAATATACAACATTAAGAGGAGTTTGTAAGCAAGGATTTAAATCAAACCCGTATGAGCTAATCGCACCAATAGTTGTTGTACCTGACTTTAAAATTTTTCTTAACTCTTTTGTTATAAGCTCTTCATTTGATTTTTCAATGATTTCATCTCTTTTTTGCATAACACTATAAAGCCAATCTAAAAAGTTGCCATATTTTAGTGATGTTTTATTTGAGCTAAATTCTAAGTGGATGTGAGAGTTAATAAGTCCTGGCATTAAAACGGAATTTAATGGAAGTTCTTCAACATATATATTTGGAAACTCTTTTGAAATGTCATCAAAAGTTCCAACTTTTACAATATTTTCATCAAAAACGACAGCACCATTTTCTATGATACTGTTGTCTTTATCGCAAGTTATTACCCACGAGGCTTTAAGTATTCTCATTCGTAATTATATTTTAAGCTTGAGCTTGTGCTTGTTGTTTTCTTGCTTCTTCTATTGCTTTCATTTCACTAACCATTTGGTTTAGTGCCATTAATCCTAAGTGATATCCAAATGGTCCAAATCCAGTAATTACACCAACTGAAGATTCAGCTGTAATTGATTTTTGTCTAAACTCTTCTCTTTTGTAAATATTTGAAATGTGAACTTCAACTGATGGTAAGCCAACTGCTGCTAATGCATCTTTTATTGCAATTGATGAGTGAGTATAAGCTGCAGGATTTATTAAAATTCCATCAACTGTTCCTAGACATTCTTGAATCCTATCAACAATTTCTCCCTCTAAGTTTGATTGAAAAAATTCTAGTTCAATTCCATTTTGAGAACCTGCTGCTTTTAGTTGCTCATGGATTTGTTCTAATGTCATTGCTCCATAAATATTTTTCTCTCTAATTCCAAGCATATTTAAGTTTGGACCTTGAATTACTGCTATTTTCATATTATTTTTCCTTTTATAAATTTTCGGTATGATTATATTCAATGTTTTGTTAATAAAAGTTCAAAAGGTGCAAAATGAACAACTATATTTTAAAAAACGAAAATGCAATTTATTATGAGTGTGGTTACTCATGTGACAATGCTATTTATGTAGTTTTAGGAAGCGAAGCTTTTTTTATTACAGATGCTAGGTATACTTTAGAAGCCCAACAGTGTGTTAGAAATGCTCAAGTAATAGAAAGTAACTTACTTAATAAAACAGCAAGAAAACTTATAAAATCTGCAAAAATCAAAAGTATAGTTTTTGATGGAAATGATTTTACATTTATTACATTTAATGAATTATCAAAAAATATAAAGACAAAATTTATAAATGAACCAAGTTTTTCTATGAAAAAAAGAGTTATTAAAACAGAATTAGAACTAAGATATCTTGAAAAAGCTTCAAGGTTAGGTAAAAAAGGATTTAATGCTTTTTCAAAATATATTAGAAAAAATGGTTTAGGTAAAAGCGAATCTTTTTTGCATTTTAAAGCAATAGAGAAGCTTACAAACTATGGAAAATATGATACTAGCTTTGATCCAATTGTAGCAATAAATGAAAATGCTGCAAAACCGCATGCTTTGCCTAGTAATAAAAAACTTAAGTTTCATGACTTATTATTGGTTGATGCGGGCGTTAAATATAAAAGGTATTGTTCAGATAGAACGTGTGTTTCCCATGTAGACTTTGAACATTTAAATTTTAAAAGAGAACAAACTTTTAAAAACCTAAAACAACAAAAGATTTATGACATAGTTTTAAAAGCACAAGAGACAGCAATAAGTTATGCAAGAAGTGGTATGAAAGCAAGTAAAATAGATGCTCTTGCTAGAGATGTGATTGTGCAAGCAGGATATGGTGAATTTTTTGTGCATTCAACTGGACATGGTGTAGGACTTGATATTCATGAATATCCTTTTATAAATTCTAAAAATGATTTGATAATAAAAGATAATATGGTTTTTACAATTGAGCCAGGAATTTATTTGCCAAATGAATTTGGCGTAAGAATAGAAGATACGGTAGTTATGAAAAACGGAAAAGCAGTAATTTTATAAAAAAAGCTATAAAATAATCTTGAGTATTTTAAACAAGATTAAAATTTAAGGTAAAATTTGAAAAAAAAATTAAGAGAAGATTTAACACTTTACTACACTGAACTCTATCCCTATAAAAGAAGATATGACTCAAGTAGAAGATATGAGGCAACTATTGGAATAGGGGGAAATTTGGGAGATGTAAAAAAAACTTTTCATAAACTATTTTTATGTTTACAAAAAGACTCAAGATTTGATATTCTTATAACAAGCCCACTATTAAAGAATCCTCCTTTTGGGTTTTTGGAGCAAAATGATTTTTTAAATGGTATAATTTCACTCAAAACAAATCTAGGTATTAACGCATTTTTTAAATCTATGCAAGAGTATGAAAATAGATTTAAAAGAACTCGCTCTTTTAAAGATGCTCCAAGAACGCTTGATATTGATATTATATTTTTTGCAAACAAAAAAATAAATACAAAAAAACTTACAATTCCGCATAAAAATTGGAAACAAAGAGAGTCTGTAATAATACCCTTATCTAGGATGTACAAATGAAAAAAAAAGTTGTAATTGGTATGAGTGGAGGAATTGATTCCTCTGTAACTGCTTATATGTTACAAAAAGAGGGTTATGAAGTAGAAGGTGTTTATATGAAACTTCATGACTTAGAAAACTATCACGAAGCAAATATTCAAACAGGACAAAAAGTTGCAAGATTTTTAGGTATAAAATTTCATGTGTTAGATATTTCTTCAAAATTTAAAACAGAAGTTTATGACTATTTTGTCCAGTCTTACTTAGATGGAATTACTCCAAATCCATGTGTTAAATGTAATAGAATTATTAAGTTTGGAGTGCTTTTTGATTTTGCAAAAAGCATTAAAGCAGACTTTATTGCAACAGGTCATTATGCAAAAACAGATGGTAAATTTATTTATGAAGCAGAAGATAAAACTAAAGATCAAAGCTATTTTTTAGCGCAAATAAAAAAAGAGATACTTCCTCATATTATGTTTCCTATGAGCAAGTTTAAAAAAGAGGACATTATAACTCTAGGTGCAAATTTAAATGATGTTTTCAAAGAAATCAGTCAAAAAAAAGAGTCTCAAGAGATATGCTTTGTTGAAACTGTTTATACAGATATTTTGAAAAAACATGCAAACATAGATAAACCAGGAATCGTTCTAAATGAGCAAGGTAAAGAAGTAGGTATTCATAAAGGATATATGCACTATACAATTGGTAAAAGAAGAGGCTTTAATGTAAATGGAGCACATGCCCCTCATTTTGTAAAAGAGATTAGTCCTCAAAACAATACGATTGTTGTTGGATTAAAAGAGTCTTTAAAAATTAATACGGTGTATGTAGAAAACTTAAATATGTTTATAAAAGAAAAAAATTTTGAAGCAGGAGTAAAGCTGCGATATAGAAGTGCTACAACACCATGTAAAGTAGAACTTTTAAATGATAATGAAGCAATGATACAATTGCACGAACCTGTTTATGGAGTTGCATGTGGACAAGTTGCAGTTTTCTATGAAGGAAATAAAGTAGTTGGTTCTGGCTGGATTACAAAAACTCTTCAATAAATTTGTCACATTTACAAATATTTTTTAATTTGGGCTTTTAACAAAATAAAGTGCAAGATTTATTTAGGTATAATCACAAAAAATTTGTACTATAAAGAGGAATATTTATGAGGGGATATAAACTTTTTAGCGGTTCTGCTAACCCTGAGTTTACTGCAAAAGTTGGTGAGTATCTAAACACAACAGTTGGTGAGGCTTGTCTTAAAAAATTTAGTGATGGTGAAATATCTGTTCAAATAACTGAAAGTGTAAGAGGAAGAGATGTATTTTTAGTACAGCCAACTTGTGCACCTACAAATGATAATTTAATGGAATTATTAATTATGGTAGATGCAATTAAGAGGTCAAGTGCTAGTTTTATAACAGCGGTTATTCCATATTTTGGATATGCAAGACAAGACAGAAAAGCAGCCCCAAGAGTTCCAATTACTGCAAAGCTAGTTGCTGATATGCTTCAAACTGCAGGTGTAAATAGAGTTATAACTATTGATTTACACGCAGCTCAAATTCAAGGTTTTTTTGATATTCCAGTTGATAACTTATTTGGTTCAATTTTATTTGTAAATTACATTAGAAGTAAAAATTTAGCAAATCCTATTATTGCAAGTCCTGACGTTGGTGGAGTAGCAAGAGCAAGAGCATATGCTCAAAAATTAAACTTAGATTTAGTTATTGTTGATAAAAAAAGAGAAAAAGCAAATGAATCTGAAGTTATGAATATCATTGGAGATGTTCAAGGTAAAGATGTAATCTTAGTAGATGATATGGTGGATACTGCTGGAACTTTAGTAAAAGCAGCAGAAGTTTTAAAACAAAAAGGAGCAACATCTGTAATGGCATGTTGTACACATGGAGTTTTAAGTGGACCAGCATTTAAAAGATTAGATGAAGGAAGTGCTTTAGATGAATTAGTAATCTCTGATACTATTCCTTTAAGTCAAACTCA
>CAYJFN010000113.1:0-5985 GCA_964369325.1 uncultured Arcobacteraceae bacterium | reverse complement strand
ACCCCCGTCACTTCCACCAGTTTTTTATCGAAGTTTGTATATAACTTTAATTAATGTAATACCACAATTCTAGCTTAACTTATGTAGTAAAACCCAAAATATGTTTTAAGTCTTGAATGTAGGTTTCTCAATAACAAATATCGCACTTACAAATACTATATTATGATTATTTTTCTATATATCTTAATTTAAAATAATTTTCTTGTAGTTGAATGTTTTTAATTAAAACTTCTACAAAAAAAGTTATTTTATCTTGCTTTCTTTCTTCTTTAATATTTGCTACTGCATTTATTAATAATATATTATTTTTACTAAAATCTATTATCAATATATCTACATTATTATTTTTATGTATATTTCCCAAAGTATTAAAAAAATTATTTCCTTTAGAGTCTTCAAATATTAATTTATCATCCGAAAGAATATGAAGAAAACCATTTTTGCCACCTTTATGAGAAACATCCACTCCAGAGTTCTCATAATATGATGATATAAAAAATGTATCTGCATTTAAAATATGATTTTTTAAATCATTATTTAATACTTTAAAAGTGTGAATAGTTGGTTTATCTTCTGTTTGAATAAGTGAAATGGCTTTTCTTTTTGTAATAAAAGCAGGACAATTAGAATATGCACAATCAACATTAACTTTTAACTCTTTATTTGTAAATTTGCAAGTTCCATTAATTCTTATCCTCATTTTATATTCAAAATCAATACCTATAAATCCTATATTTAATATTTCATCAAAATCAATATTATTACTTATAAATGTACTATTCTCTAAACTTACTGAAAAGCTTTTGTCATTTATTACTTTTATAAAATTGTTTAAATCATAAACTGAAAATGTATGAAAACTATTATTCTTGCTAACTAATGAAATAACACAAAATTGTAAACTTTCAAGAAAGTTCACTGCAACTGCTGGTAAGTTTTCTTTGAACATTTCTTTATTTTGTTGAACTTGATCTTGAACATTTAGTTTTTTCTGAAAAAATTCTTCTCCGTCATGAAAAATATGTTTCATTGTTTATCCTAAAAAAAGCCACAAGGTCTTGAGACATTATTGTTTTTAACAATGCTTTTTACATCATTTTTTACATAAATTTCGATTCTTATTCCATCTGGATCAAGAAAAAATATTCCACCTGAATCTGCATTTTCATTATGCAATACTATATCATCATAAATTTTTTTAATTTGTAAACTATTTACTTTCTTTTCAAAATATTTTAATTTCTCGATATTTTCAACTTCAAATGCTAAATGATGAAGACCTGCAGTACTTGTAGAAAACTTTTTGTTTGATTGTTCCCACAATGTAATTAGGATTTCATTATTATTTCCTAAGAATGAAAACTTTTCATTTTGCAATAAACTTTCATTAATTAGTTCAAAATCAAACAATTCCATATAAAATTTTTTTGATACTTCAATATCATTAACATTAAGCCCAATATGCCCTACTTTCATGTAAATCCTTTATTGTATGTTTTATCATCTATAAATATTTTATTTAATTAGTTTATAATTATAATAAAAAATTGTTAATGTTGTATGTGACAAATCTCACATAACTATATTTTTGTACTAAAATTTTAAATGATTTCATAAATATTAAAAATTGTATTTTTTGTTTTTCTTAGATAAGTAAAAAGATTTTAAGTTTTTCTTTCCATCAAGCTTTATTTCACTTGATGGATAGCTTTTATTTTTCTAGTTCAGATTTAATAAGATTGATTAAATTTTCATACCCAAAGTTTTGTAAAGGCTTTCCATTTACATAATAAGAAGGTGTTTTGTCAGCTTTTAATATCTTAGCATCGGCTAAATCTTGTGCTATTATAGCATCAGCTTTTTTACTATTCATAAAGTTAGCTAATTTTTCCATATCTAGCCCCTCTACACTTTGTAATAAGTACCATAACTTATCTGGATCAACTACGTGATTTACAGTCCATAAGCTTTGTGATTCAAACATAAACTCTAAAGTTTGCATAAACAAACCTTGCTCTCTTGCTCCTTCAAGCATCATCACTGCATAGTTTGAAGCTTGATGATATGGAGCATATCTATAAACCATTTTTATTTCACCATTACCCTTATCTTTAATGAATTTTTTCAATAAAAAGTGAAATTGTGCACAAGTTTCACAAGCTGGATCAAAGAATTCAACTATTTGAACTTTTGCATCTTCTTTACCATCGACATATGAATTTGGTTTTTGAAAAAGTTGAGCTTGCTCTTGAGACAACTTCTCATATTCTTTTGATTCATTACTTTGATACATATAAGCAGCTCCAAAAAATATTGCTAATACTGCTACTAATACAACAATAATGTTTCTTTTATTTTGCATTTATTCTCCTGTTTTTTTGTCCTACATTATACTACAAAATTGTGTAGAATTTGTGAAATATAAATTACTTATTTTTTAACAATCTATCAAGTCTTACTTTGGCTTGAACATTTCCAAGATTTGCTGATTTTTTATACCAATAAGCAGCTTCATCATAATCAAAATTTGTTCCCTGTCCAAATTCACTCATATATCCTACATTATACTGAGCAACTGGGTCGTGTTGCAATGCTGCTATTTTATAAAAATCATACGCCTTTTTATAATCTTGTAAAACTTCATCACCCTTATAATAGATATCTGCTAATTTTATAAGAGCATCTATATTATGTTGTTTTGATGCTTTTTCATAGTAATAAATTGCTTTTTCTAAATCCTTGTATTGGATAGAATAATGATATAAATTTGCCAATGTATATTGTGCTTGTGTAAAATTTTGTTTAGAAGCTTGCTCGTACCAAAAATATGCTTCTTGGATATTTTTTGATGTTCCTATACCTTTTTCATACATTTGTCCAAGTTTATACTGGGCATTTGCTATTTTTTGCTTTGCAGCTTTTTCATACCAAAGAAATGCTTTTTCATAATCTTTACTTATTCCTTTACCATTTAAATAAAGTTCTGCCAAATTATTTTGGGCTATTGGTTTATTTGCATTTGCAGCTTTTTCATACCAATAAAATGCTTTTTCATAATCTGCTACTACTCCTTGTCCAAAGTTATACATAATTGCCAAATTTAGCTGAGCTGTTGGATTTCCTTCTTTTGCAGCTTTTTCATACCAATAACTAGTTTTTTGCAAATCTTGCGGAACATCTTGTGCTACATCATATAAATATGCCACTCTAAGTTGAGCAGGAATATAATCTTGAAGGGCAGCTTTTTCATACAATTCAATTGCTTTTGCTATATCTTTTTTACCTGCAACTCCTTCATAATACAAATTTGCTAAGTTATATCTTGCATATGGTAAATTTGCATCAACTGCTTTTTCATACCAAAAAATTGCTTCTTGATAGTTTTTTTCTATGCCTAAGCCATTTTCATAAAATACTGCAACTGCATATGCTGCATTTGCATATCCTTGAAGTGCAGAGTTCTCGTACCAATAAAAAGCTTTTTCCAAATCTTGATCTATGCCTTGTGCTTTTTCATACATAAAGCCTAAATAGTACTGCGCATATTTATTGTTGTTATTTGCTGATTTTTCAAACCAATAAAGTGCTTCGTTGTAGTTTTGATTTGTACCTAGTGCAAAATAGTAGATTTCACCAACTTGAAGTTGAGCATAGGCATCACCTAATGATGCCACATCATGGAATAGTTCTAATGCCTTGCTATAATCCTGCAAAACTCCATATCCATTTTTATACATATTTGCTAAATTTAATTTTGCTGTTATATCGCCTTGCTTTGAAGCTTTTTCATACCAAATAAAAGCTTGATCAAAATTTTTACTAACACCCTGCCCCAAATAGTACATATTAGCTAGTTTTGTTTGCGCTTTTGTCATCCCGTCTTTTGCAGCTTCTTTATACCAGTGTACTGCTTCATCATAACTTTTACTTTCATATGCAGCAGTTGCTTTATTGTAATCATCTAAACTATTAGAAAACAAAAGTGATGTAACCAATAAAGTTGTAGAAAAAACTATTTTGTGCATTAAAATACCTTTTAATATATTAAGAGACTACTATAATATAAATTTACTTTAAGGCTTTTAAAACTAACATTATTTTAATTTTAAAATAGTATTATTTTCAGTAAAAAAGAGAAAAAATGGAAAATACAGACAAAATTATTATTCTTATAATAGCATTTAGTGCAGCAGTTATTACTTGGAAATTACTATTTGATTTTTATAAAGGTAGATTTCATATTATTTTTACAAATATTATCGCATCTATTGCCGCTGTTTTTATGTTTATTACTAGTATTACGCTATTTGCTCCTAAAAACTATGAAAAAGATATAACACCCTCTGTACAACTTGAATTTACTCCTGTTTTAACTATATTTGTAATGATAGGTATTTTATATTTTCTTTTTAAATACATTCTTAGGAAAAAATAATGTTTTTTATATTTGACACAAAAAAACCTATTCAACTATTTTTTTATGTATTTTTAATAGTTATTGCTATCGTTTTTGAGTATTTAGATATTGCACCTGCTCAAAAAATTATTGGAGCTGGGATTTTAGCAGTTATTATTGTTTATGTACTAAAAACTCTTTTGGGCTTTAATTGTTGTAATAAAAACAAAGAAGAGTAAATTCAATAACCGTTATCAATATTAAATGTTTTTTAAGAATTCTTTTGTTACTCTTTTGTTATGGAACAATGACTATTTTATATACAGCTTATCTATTTTAAAATGGACAACTTTCTATTAAAATAGTTTTACCAAATTTAAACAAGGATGGGAAATGAAAAAACTAAGTTTAGTAGCAAGTGCTATTATTTTGAGTAGTACTTTTGCAATGGCAGAGTCAAACAGTATTAAAGAGGCTTTTGCAAATGGAACAACAAGCGGAGACATTACACTATTTTATCAATCACAAGATAACGATAAAAGTACTGATAGTGGTGTTTTGGCTGGAGAAATTGGTTTAAATTATGAGACTGATTCTTTTATGGGATTTAGTGCAGCAGTTGGTTTTAGAGCTCAACATGACCTATGGGAAGACAATGACGGTGATTTTGATGGAGCTTATGCAAACAATGCCATTATGAATGTTGCAAATATTAAGTATGGAAATGATGACTTTTTTGCTATTGTTGGAAGACAAGAGATAGATTTAGAGTGGCTAGGTGATTTTAATGAAGCCGTAGTTGTTGGAGTTACTGCAATTGCTGATACAACAATAGTAGCTGGTTACACAAATAGACAAGCAGCTGTTGATCCAGATGAAGTAACTGATTTTGAAGAATTAACAAAAAATGGTGCTTATGTGTTAGATGTTAAAACAAGTGTTGGAATTGATGGCTTAGAATTAAATCCATATTTTTATACTGCACCAGATGCTGTTGATTTTTACGGATTAAAAGCTAGTTATGACAATGATATTTTTGGTGTAACTGGACATTATGCAGCAAGTAGTGTTGATAGCGTTGTAGTATTTGGTGATGGTACAGAGCAAACAGGCATTGAAGATGGAGATATTATGCATCTTGAAGCAAGATTAAATGTGGTTGAAAACTTAGGAGTTGCTTTTGGATATATTTCAACTGATTCAAAAGGTGGAACTGGTCTAATGGATACATATGGTGATAATATTTCTCCATTTGAAGATGGAAATAATACTTATGCTGCAGATGCTGATACTTGGTATTTAGGTGCAGAATATGCTATTGGAAACTTAGGATTATTAGCACTTTATGGGCAAACAGATTATGACAATAATTTAGAAGAAGCCGAACTTAATTTAGGTGTTAGTTATGCATTTACTGAAGAGTTATCTGCAGAATTACTATATGTAAATTATAATGATAAAGACAATGCAACTGATACTGGTGATTATGATAAAATCCTTGCAGGAATTAGCTACTCTTTCTAAAACATTTAATATAAGTATTTCTTCTATTACTTATTACTTTTATCCTCTTAGAGTTTTACGATTTT
>CAYJFN010000112.1:0-6058 GCA_964369325.1 uncultured Arcobacteraceae bacterium | reverse complement strand
AAAGACACTTTACTTTTTTGCTCCTGCATTTGTAAGTATTTTTACAACCTCTTCATGCTTGTTTTTTTGAGCTAAATTTAAAGCTGTTTGCATATCTTTACTTATAGCATTTATGTCACTTCCAGCAGTTATTAAAATAGAGACAATTTTAGCATAACCATACTCACTCGCCCACATTAAAGCAGTTTTATAGCTATATTTAACATTTATAATATCACCACTTTTAACAATTTTTCTAATTTGTTCAATTCCTTCTTTCCCATCATGTTCATTGAGTAAAGCATCTATTTTATTGATTTGACTTTGTGAAAGTTTTTTTTGAATTGCTTGTTTATTTTCGCTTGTTGTATTTGTTTTTTCTATAGTTTTTGTACTACTACAAGAAATTAGTAGAAAGCATAATGCTATTGTGGTTAGTATTTGTTTTTTCATATTTGTCTCCTTAAAAGTGTATTATACAATACTTATAATATATTCACTAAAATTGGATTTAGAAATATTTTCTAATTCATTTAAGTTATTATAAGCAGTTTGTGTAAATAAAAAGCCAAAAGGGTTCTCTTTTTTCTTATATTCTAACTCTCTTGTACATAAAACTTTAGTAAAACTCTTTTTAAGTAACTCAAAATCAAAATCGTCTTTGTAGTTATAAGAAGATGGTTTATCTAAAAGTATAAGTGCAAACTTTATATTATCTTTGTTTTTAAGCAGTTCTTCCCAGTTTGGTTTGATATTGTTAAAATAGTAATCATAAGTAAAAAATCCAAAAGCAAAATATGTAATATCAGTTGTACTCCATCCTGCAAATCTTAGTGGATTGAACTCAATAGGAAAAATATCTTCTTTTTCATTTACTCTAATTTCCACATGAAAAGGAAAGTTTTTTATATTTAAAATTTGATTGATTTTATTTAAATAAGCCTCAAATTTTTCTACATAGTTTTGTATAATTTCTTTGCTTGTGTAGTACAACCTATCACTAACATCTGCTTCGTTTGTAAATTCGTGTTGCATGATATTTAAAACAACTGCTTTTCCATTGTTATCAAAATAAGCATCTATAGCATACTCATCTCCAAAAATATATTGCTCTAAAATAAACTCTTTTTCTCCAATTACAGAAGTTGGATATATCTCTTGCCATTTATTAAAACTTTGTTTTATATCTTTTATAGCATCTTTTAAATCTTGCATACTATTTAAAAAATAAACCCCAGCACTAAAAAAACCAATAGCAGGTTTTAAAATCAAGGGAAATAAAGCATTATCTAAAACTAAACTCTCTAACTCATCTGCCAAAACAGTTTTAAAATAAAAATTTGGATAAAGAGAACTTATTTTTTTTCTAAATTTATATTTGTTTTTCATAATATTTATTGCATTTACTAAATTCTTGTCATCAATACTTTTTTTCACCCACTCTATTGAGTTTTCTGAAAGTGTGTAAAGCCTTGAATTTTCGTTATATAGTTTTGAAAATTCATCTTGATTTACAAGATTTAAAGAGTAGTTTTTTGTTTCGCTTATAGAAATATCTGTCTTTAAAACAGGTATTTGTGAAGTTTGCAAATAATTTTTAAGTTCGTTTGAGATGTATGGTTTATCTAATATAATCATATGTTTTTCTCTCTTTATTTTATATTTTTAAATAAGTGTATATTATCTTTTTATTGATAAATTTTCTTATAATTTGATTATTTTAAGATATAATTTATTTTTTGTAAAAGGATAGTTGAATGGATATCTATTTTATTATTGCATTAAGTATTATTCTATTTGCTTCTTCAATTGTTCATGGTGCAATTGGTTTTGGTTTTGGAATGATTGCAACACCTTTAATTGCTATATATGTAGACCTTCAAACAACAATTACTTTTATGCTATTTCCTACAATGATTGCAAATATTATAAGTATTTCAAGCGAAGGAAACTTTTTTGAAGCACTTAAAAAATATTGGTTATTTATCACTTTGATGATAATAGGAAGTATTGGTGGAACAATTTTATTGATTCATTTTAATTCTGAGTTTTTTAAACTCCTTTTAGCTTTTATTATTTTCATATATCTGATTCAATCATTAGTAAAAATAAGAATATCTTTTGTTTCAAAGTATCCAAAAATTTCAACTTATATTTTAGGTCTTGTAGGAGGAGCTATTTCAGGACTTACAAATGTAGTAGCTCCACTTATGATTATTTATACTTTGGAGTTAAACTATAGTAAAAAAGATACTATACAGTTATCAAACTTGTGTTTTTTGTTTACAAAAATAGGACAAATTATTGTATTTTTATATTATGGTGCGTTTTCATTAAATACTTTAAGTATCTCTTTATATAGCATTATTTTTGTTTTAGCAGGTTTTTATTTTGGACTAAAAATTAGAACAAAGATTGATACAAAACTCTATATAAAGATTTTAAAAGTACTTTTATTTATAATAGCCACTGTTTTAGTTGTAGAAACTATAAGATAGAGTCACTTCTTAAATATTCACTAATCATAGGAACATAATCTTTTCTGCAAACTAAATATGTAGCTAAATCTTTATTTGAGTTTTCAATTTTTCTTAAAATAAAATCATTGCTATAGCCATATTTATCAATCAGATTTTTTGATAAAAAGGCTTTTCCAAATCCCTCTTTTACAAAACCTTGCATTACATCATAGTTTTGAATAACCATCGTTGTAAAGTCAAAGTTTCCTCTTTTTTTCATATACTCTTGCAAATATAAAAAATGGGTGCTATCTTTTCTATACCCAATCAAACAGTTTGGTGATTTTACATTTTTAGATTCAATAAAATATAAATCATCATTAAATTTATTTAAAATTTCTATGTCTTTGTGATTTGGATTTCCTGCAACAAAGCCAATATCTATTTTATAATCAAGCAAATCTTGTATGACTTGAGAAGATCCATTTGTGGAAAGTTCTAGTTTCATATTTGGATAGTTTTCATTAAGTTTTTTACAAAAACCTAAAAGTCTAGTTGCTGCATTTGCTTGAGATGTTCCAATTCTAAGAAGTTCTTGGTGATGAACATTTTTCATTTGAAGTTGTGCTTCTTTTACTTTTTTTACAATTTCTATTGCAAAAGGATAAAGCTTTTGCCCCTCTTTTGTAAGAACAACTCCTTTTGGAACTCTGTGAAACAAAGCATATCCTACAACCTTTTCAAGTTGTTTTATTCTGTGCGTTACATTTGATTGTGTAAAGTTTAAAGCCTTTGCAGCAAGTGAAATTGAGTTTTTATTTGCAACTTCTACAAATATTTTTAAAAGAGAAGAATCCATATTACTATCCATAATGTAAAATATAACTATATATCATTTGACATAATATAAAAAAATGCTTTATAATGCAAATAAATCTTTAAAAAGGTAATTTATATGCACGCTATAGAAAAACTACTTGCAAAAAAAGCTGGAAAAACAAGTGTAAAATGTGGTGAGATAGTAAATTGTGAAGTTGATATGGCAGGTATCAATGATTTATATCTTCAAACAATTAGATCATTTTTTGAAATGGGAGGAACAAAAGTTCATGACCCTTCAAAAGTGATTATGTTTTTAGACCATTATGCTCCTGCATCAACAATTTTACAAGCTCAAAACCAAAAAGAGTTTAGAGAGTTTTGTTGGGAGCAAGGAATTGAACTACTTATGGACATAGACCAAGGGGTTTGTCATCAAGTTTTAGTTGATAAAGGGTTAGCATATCCTGGTGAAATTGTTGTAATTACTGATTCACATACTACAACACATGGAGCACTAGGAGCTTTTGGAACAGGTGTTGGTGCAACTGATTTAGCAATAATTTTAGCAACAGGAAAACTTTGGTTTAGAGTGCCTGAGATTATTAAAATAAACTTTGAAGGAATCCCACAAAAAGGTGTATATGCAAAAGATATGATTTTACACGCTATTGGTGAACTAGGAGCTGACTTTGCAGTATATAAAGCAGTAGAGTTTAGTGGAAGTGCTTTAAAACATTTAAGTGTTTCAGAAAGAATGGCAATGTGCAATATGAGTACAGAAATGGGTGCAAAAACTGCTTATATACAACCAGATGAAATAACAATGCAGTTTTTAGAAAAGAAAGTAACAAAAGAGTATGAAATTTATCACACTGATGATGATTTTGTGTATGACGATGAGATAACTTTTGATATTTCAAATCTTACTCCACAAGTTGCAGCACCAGCAAGTGTTGATAATGTTTATGATATTTCAAAATATATAGGTCAAGCTATAGATCAAGCATATTTAGGCTCATGTACAGGTGGAAGAGCTGAAGATATAGCAATTGCTGCAAAAATTTTAAAAGATAAAAAAATTGCTTCAAGAACAAGATTTGTAATCGTTCCTGCATCTAAAGAGGTTTTTTTAGAAGCTATGGATAAAGGAGATGTTCAAACTTTAGTAAAAGCTGGAGCAACTTTTGTAACACCTGGTTGTGCAGCTTGTTTAGGAACTCACGAAGGAATGTTGGCTTCAGGAGAGAGATGTATAACTACAACAAACAGAAACTTCCCTGGAAGAATGGGAGATGTAACTGCACAGATATTTTTAGGTTCACCAGCAGCAGTTGCAGCAGCTGCACTAGAGGGTAAAATTGTTGACCCAACAAACTATATAAAATAAGGTAAAACTCATGAAAAAACAACTAGACGGAAAACTATTTTTATTTGGAAACAATGTTGATACTGACCAGATTTATCCTGGAAGATTTGTGCAATATACAAATGTTGAAGATGTAAAAAAATATGCAATGCATGGGGCAGATGAAGAGTTTGTAAAAAAAGTTAAAGTTGGCGATATAATTGTTGCAGGTACAAACTTTGGGTGTGGTAGTAGTAGAGAACACGCTGCAATTACACTAAAAGCAGTAGGAGTAAGTGCAATTATTGCAGAGTCTTTTGGAAGAATATTTTATAGAAATGCCATAAATTTAGGAATACCTGCTATTATTTGTCCAAATATTTCAAAACTAGTTAAAGAGGGACAATCGTTAAGTATAGATTTAGAGAAAGGGGTTGTAAGTTGTGAAGGAAAAGTTATTTCACAAATTACGCCTATGGGTGAATATGTTTTAAATATTTTAGAAAATGGTGGGATAAAAGAGTTAATCAAAAAACAACTAAAGGAGAAACAAAATGACTGAAGTTATAAAAAAATATTTTCCTAACTTTACTCAAGAGTTTATTGAAGTTGAAGATGGTATAAATATAAATACGCTAATTTATAAAGGAACTAAAGAGGCAATTTTGCTTCTTCATGGACATCCTGAGTCTTACCTTATTTGGAGAGGCTTTGCTTCAAAATTAGCACAAGATGGACATACAGTTGTAGTAACAGATTTAAGAGGATATGGGGAGAGTTCAAAACCAAAAGGTGTTGAAGGGCATCTAAACTACTCAAAAAGAGTTATGGCGCAAGACCAAGTTACAGTTATGAAAAAACTAGGAATACAAAAGTATCATGTTGTTTCTCACGATAGAGGTGCAAGAGTTGCTCACAGACTGATACTTGACCATGAAGAAAAAGTGCTAACATGTACTTTGATGGATATTTTACCAACTTATGATATGTATGAACAAACAAATAGAGAGTTTGCAACAAAATATTGGCATTGGTTTTTTTATATTCAACCATTTCCATTTCCAGAGACATTTTTAGGCTCAAATCCAGATTATTTTATAAGAAGAAATTTACTAAATAAAGCAACAGGAGATGCTTTAAAAGAGATGTTCCCTGAAGATGTGCTTCAAGAGTATATCAAATATTATTCCGATCCAGCTTGTGTTCATGGAATTAGTGAAGATTATAGAGCTTCAAATACTATTGATTTAGAGCATGATAAGCTTGATAGAGATAAAACTATAAAAACCCCTCTTTTAGTTTTATGGGGAGCAAATGGAGTTGTTGGAAATATTTGGAATGTACTTGAAGGTTGGCAAAAATTTGCTTCAAATGTTCAAGGCTTTGGTGTTGAAAACTGTGGGCATTTTGTCCCAGAAGAGCAACCCGAAGTTTGTTATGAGGCTATTGTAAA
>CAYJFN010000111.1:0-6069 GCA_964369325.1 uncultured Arcobacteraceae bacterium | reverse complement strand
ACAAAACAACTAAAAAACAAACAAAAGCATAAGCAAAATTTAGAAAAATCATAAAAAATGGGTATATGAAAATAACGTTTTCAATATATTTCAAAATTTATTTTATAAAAAAATTACAAAAAAACTAAATAAGAAAAAATCTAAAAATTTCAAGAATCCCTTAAAAAGTATGCCAAAAATTTCACACAAAAAACTATTGAAAATATAGTGACACAATAAAGACATTTTAATAACATTATTTCTATCTTTTCCTCACCCCGCGGGTGATAGACAAAATAAATTTTTTTTATTAGAATAATAAATATAATCACAAAGGAGTCACTATGAAAAATATAATAGGTGTTATAAAAGAGCAAGAAGGACAATTTTATGTAGAGGATTCTAATAAAATTGTAAGAACTTTAGAAATAGGAGATAACATATATTTTGGAGATAAAGTATTTGGAAATCAATTTAATGAAGTAGATGATTTTTTAACTATCTTAACAGATACAAAAGAAGTGATAGTTTTAGAAGGTACACAAAGTTTAGTTTTTGGTGATACAAATGAACAAACATCAAATTTAGCATGGCTTCCAAACCAAGAGCAAGGGCAAGATGTAACAGCAGATGCAAATACACAAGCTGGAGATATTACAGATGAAGAGACTGCAGCGGGAGCTGAAGCACCAACATCATCTGACCCAGGAAATGCACTGTTTGATGCAAGAGTAGGTGCGAGTGTAAATATTACAACAAGTTTAAGAGATGCTACATTTTCTACACCAGTAGTAACTGATTTAACTGATCCTTTTGTAGATACAACACCGCCTGTTGTAAATTTAGTTGCAGCAAATGTTGAGATGTTTGAGTCTGAATTAGTTGATGCTACTACTAAAGCAAGTACACCTATAGTACATAGTGTAAATTTTACAATAGCTGCACAAGGCGATTTGGATTTTCTTACTATAAATGGAGCAATTGTTGATACATCGCCATATAATATTCCAATAGAAACAAGCAATCCAAACGTAAATATCACAAGTGTTGTTATTACTCCAGATGGAGCAGGTGGATATGGTGTAACTATGAGTGTTGTTTTAAGTGATAACTTAGAACACGATGCACCTTTTGGGGAAGAGCTTGTTTACAATGTTGCAATAAGTGCAACAGATACTTCAGGAAACCAAAGTGTTACTGAAACTATGACTATAACAGTTGTAGATGATGTGCCACAACTTACTATTTCACAAATAAATGATGACCTTTTATCAGATGTTATAGGAAGCACAACATTAACAACTCAAGATGCACAAACAATTGGAACAGACATATCAGAAGATAGTACACAAGCTACTTTAAACTTTAAAGACTATTTTGAAATAACGCAAAACTATGGGGCAGATGATAATATTGGTGAAACTTCAGAAGTAGAAAGCTTTACACTTGGTGTTGAAGATACTATAAGTGCTCTTAGTTCAAGGGGTGAAGATATTGCTTTAGTTATGAATGGCAATATTTTACAAGGTGTTGCAAACAATGGTAGAGTTGTATTTGATGTAAGTGTAGATGAAGAAGGAAATGTAACTTTAAAACAGTATGATGAAATAGACCATTTACCAACAAACCAAGACCCAGACCAAACAGTAAACTTAGAAGGAAAAGTAAGCCTAACATACACAAAAACTATCACAGATAGTGATAATGATAGCACAACAGATTCAAGCACCATAAATATTGGAGCAAATCTTAATTTTGCAGATGATGAGCCAAGAATTATTGCTGAAGGCGTGATAAATGCAGAATTAACAGACACTACAACACAATCTGTATATGCAGGAGATATTGGAACTATTGATTTTGGAGCAGATATTACAAACGCAACATTTGTATGGAATACAACACAGCCAACAATTGAAGCTTTAAATGCAAATGGTCAATACGAAGTTGTATCTTGGGAAGTATCAACAGATGGGTTGATTTTAACAGGAACAGTAGAAGGAAAAACTGCAATAACTTTAGAAATGGATGTAAATAATGCAAACTACTTAGTTACTTTAAATACAGCTGTAAAACACGCAGCTCCAAATAGTGAAAACGATAATGTTGCTAATGAAGTTTTAGATTTAGATTTTGGATATATTGTAACAGATGGAGATGGTGATAGTGCACAAGGAGTTGCAAAAGTTTCTATAAATGATACATTTGTAACAGCTGTAAATGATACAAATTCTGCAACAGAAGATTCTTTAGTAGTAACAAGTGGAAATGTAATGCAAAACGACCAAGAAGGTGCAGATGGAGCAACTATAACAGCTATAAGTGCAACAAATTGGGTAGAAGTACCACCATCAAGTGGATATGATTTTGCTTTAGAGCTAAAAGGCAAAGGCTTAATTGAGTTTAAAACAGATGGCTCATATATCTTTACTTATACTGACCAAAGTTTGGGATTAAAAGAAGATGGCACACCTCAAACAGAAGAGTTTGTATTTAACTATACTTTAACAGATGGTGATAAAGACACAGCAAATGCAACACTAACAATCACTGCAACTGGCTCAAATGATGCCCCAGTTTTAGATGTAACTGGAAGTGTTTTGACTGCTTATGATGTGCTTGTAAGTGAAAATCCAGATATTCCTGCTTCTGGGGTAGAATATCCAAATAGTTTTTATCCAACTGGAGATAATATATATGAAGGTTCTTTTACTTTTAGTGATATAGATAATAGTTTAGAAGATTTTACTATAACTATAGGTACAAAAGAGTTTACTATAGAAAATGGAAAATTAGCTGAAGCAAATGGTGCTACACAAGTAGATGGTAACCATGGTTACTTATCAAATTTTGTATTATCTGGTCCAAACAATGGAGAGTATAAAGTTAGCTACACTTATACTCAAACACAAACTAGTTTAGACCACACACAAGATGATAACATTCAAAATGCAGATAGTGGAAATATAGATAAAGAGATTTTTGATTTGAAAATAAGTGATGGGAATTTAGAATCAAAAAGTAGTATAACTGTAAATATAGTTGATGATGTAATTGTACTTGAAACAATTTCAAGCAGTGTTACAGCAGAGCTTTTTGAGTCACCATATTTTGATGAAAATGTTGTTTTTACTGCTGATAATTTTAAAGACTCTTCAAAAACAGGGTTAACTTTAAGTGCAGGAACAATCAAATATGACGAAAATGGAAATGGAACACTTACAATACTAGGTAACACAAACAATGTAGTTTGGGATAGCAATACACTATATGGTAGTGGTATAGCTATAAGTGGTGGAAACAATAATACAGAACTAGACTATAACCCTAAAACAGATGTTTCAGAAGCACTTATTTTTGATTTACCAAAAGGAGAGGTTGCTTATGGTGTAAATGTATCTTTATCTAAGTTTTTTAATGTAGATTCAGACTTAGACACTGAAAATGAAGAAGTTTTAATTCAGTTTTACAAATATAATGAAACTACAAAAGAGTATGTTTTAGTAGATTCAACTTCAGCAGTTTCAAATGTAATTGGTGGAGAACTTCAAGTTACTGCTTCAAATATTGTTGGAGAGTTTGACAGAATTGTGATTTCTGCAAAAGATAATGGTGGGGCTACAAATAGTAGTGACTTCACAGTTTCGGGAATAGAGTTTTTAACTCCAGAAGTTGGATATATTGCAACTGCAACAGGAGAAGTTGAGTTTAAAGGTGCAGATGGGCTTGATGAGTTTTATATTCATAGTATTCAAGGTGTTGTAGTTACAAATGAGGCAATTATTACTCTTGATGAAGATGAACTTATTTTGAGTATAAATGAACTTGGAATAATAAATGCTACAAATGATGACAATGAGCTATATTTTTCATTGGTTTTAAATAGTCAAGGTACTTGGACAATGCATCAGTACAAAGAATTTGAAGAAGTTTTAGAGCTAAAAATAGGAGCAGTAGACAAAGATGGAGATGCTACTACTATAGATGTAGAAATTACAGGATATACACCAGTTTTAGTTGAAGATATAGCAACTGTAATTGAAGGTGAGACAATTACTGGAAACTTATTTGCAAATGATGCTGTGCAAACAGGAACTATAACAGATATAAAAGCACCAGAAGGTTGGTTGCAAACAACAGAAGGAAGTAATGTTTTTGAATCTTCATTTGGAACTATAACTTTTAATACAGCAACAGGTGATTATACTATTGTATCAAATAACAATAGTGTTGATTTAAATCAAACATTTCAGTTTGAATATAGTGCAAATGGGGAAACAAGCACAATAGAAGTAAATATTGTTAATAACCAATTAATCATTGGAGACAATGCTCAAAATATACTTCATGGTGGTGATGGTCACGATGTAATTGTAGGTGACAAAGGTGGTGCAGAAGTTGCAGAAGAATCAACTTACAAAAGTTACAATATGGCATTTGCACTTGATAGATCTGGAAGTATTTCTGACAATGATTGGTCAAAAGTAGTTGATGCTATGCAAACAACACTAAATGACCTTGCAAAACAAGTTGCAGACTCAAAAGGACAATCAGTGATTAATGTAGCTTTAGCGCCATTTGCAGGAAAAGCTAGTCTTTTATCATTTAAATTAGATGGTGTAAATGACAGCAATGAAATATCAAAAGCTATTAATGAACTTTCAAAACTAAATACATCTGGTGGAACAAATTATGAAGATGCATTTGAAAAAGTTCAATTCTGGTTTGAAAATGGTGCTACAACGAATGGAGAGTTTGTTAATCAAATGTATTTTATGTCAGATGGTGAACCAACTGATAGTAATAGTTTTTGGGGTGGAGGTGTGTTTCAAAACCTTGGTAAAATTCGTGGAGAAGAGGCATTTAAAGACTTAGAAAACTACTTAGCAAATAAAGGTGGGCTAGAATCATCTGCTATTGCTTTAGGTGATGCTACAGATGGAAGCAAACTTAATGAATATTTGAAAGAGTTTGATAGTGATGATAATGTTCCTTATGTAAATTTTGATGAGTTATCAAAAACATTACAAGAAACAGTTGGTGAAAATATAAAAATAGATGTAGCAGGTGATGAGGTGTTTGGTGAAGCTGGAGATGATTTAATTTTTGGTGATGCTTTAAATGCAGATTTTATGCTAGATACAAAGTGGCAAGAAGATAATGGATGGATGCCAACAAAGACTTTTGAAGAAGGTGATTCTATAGAAATTATTCATGGCTATTTAAAAGACACAAAAGGTGTTGCTTATACACAAAATGATTTAAGAGATTTTATCATAGCCAACAAAGAAAGTTTATCTGCTTCTGAAACAGATAGAGGTGGAGATGATATTTTATATGGTGGCGAAGGTTCTGATATTATTTTTGGTCAAGGTGGAAATGACACCATCTATGCAGATGACAAAGATATAGTAGATGGTGGTGAAGGCAATGATACGCTTAAACTGTTTGGTGCTAATATGGATTTTACTACATTGCAAAACAATGTTACTAATATTGAAAGTGTTCATATAGATTTAAGCAATGGTAAAGCAGACACTATAGATGTTAATGATATAGGTGCTTTAAAAGGTATGCTTTCAGGTACATCAAAACTTATCAAAATCACTACGGGCGATATAACAGATAGTGGTGCTCAAGATAAAGTTGAAATAGATACAAGAGTATGGACAAAACAAGATGGACAATTTACTTGCAATGATACAGGAGCAATATTTGATGTTTATGTAAATGAAGATGTAACGTTAAAGCTACAAGTTCAAGACAAAGTAGATGAAATAATATAAACTTTAGGGTTTGGAGTAAAATCCATACCCTAAATGAAAGTCACAAAAAAATAACAAAACAAAGATTTGTTTTAAAAAGCCCCATCCTATCGAAAACAATCACCTAAATATAACAATAAATGATATCAAAGAAATAACAATTTATTAAAAAAAAAGAAATTTTAAAAATTTTTTTTAATTTTTTTTTCTAAAAGAGTTACCATAAATCACTAGAAGCCCCGTCAAATCGTGATATTGAAAAAAAGAAACTTTTATATTATTTTTTCTCACCCGCGCGGGTGATAGACATATAATTTTTTTTGGA
>CAYJFN010000110.1:0-6094 GCA_964369325.1 uncultured Arcobacteraceae bacterium | reverse complement strand
CGCTGGTCTCATAAGCCGGAGGTCGAGAGTTCAAGTCTCTCTCTTGACACCATATAATCCCCCTTCAAATCTGAACTTAAGCAACTTTTTATCAAATGCACATTTTTTACTTTTAGCACATCTTGTGCCATTTTTGTGCTAAAAATTAGCACAAAGTTAGCACACACTACCTACATTCTAAGTTTATACCCAAGTCCAGAAATATTTTCTATGACCTCTTTGCCTATTTTATTTCTTAACTTATTCATTAAAGCTTTTAAAGCACTTTCTGTTCCAACTTCATCATCCCAAATATTAAGTAATAATTCATCTTTTGAAACAAGTCTTGAGTTGTTTTTAATTAGATAATCAAGAAGTTTTGTTTCTTTGCTTGTTAAATTGTGATTAGTATTTTCATAAGTAACCACCTTTTCTTGATAACAATATGATGCTCCATTTTCAAATACAACATTAAGTGGCTTTAACTTTAGTATATTTGCTGCGGCTTTATTTATAGCATTACTTAAAATATCAAAATTTATTGGTTTTGTTAAATAATCAACTAAATTTAATTTTATAGCTTCAAACAAATACTCTTTTTCTGTATAAGCACTTAACAAAAATATTTGACTTGTTTCATCAAACTCTCGAATACGTTTTACAAAATCAAGTCCTGACATACCAGGTAAATTTATATCAGATATTATAATGTCTGGTTTAATTTCTTCATAAAGCTTCAATGCATCTTCTGCATTTTTACATGAAACTACATTTGATGTAAAATATTTTAGAATTTTTGTAATATTTTCATTTATAGTATCTTCGTCTTCTATATAGAGTATTTTTAAGAATTTATAAGTTGATTTTATAGGTAAACTATCATAAAAGTGTTGAGTCATTTGAAGTTCTTTCATAAAAATTTTATTTCTTTTATATATTAACAAAAAAAAATCATTATATCAATAAATTGTATTAGTCCAATACATATGACACAATCCTAGTACTTAAAAGTTTTTTATTTAAATATTTACTAATTTTTAATAAAAACCTAACATTTTCCACCATGCAATTCCAACTATTACAAATATAGCTTGGTTTAGTGCATTGATTAAAAAATTAAACATCCACCATTGCTTTGAATTTATATATTTTGACGAATAAAGAATAGGACCTTTTGCATGAGAATATTGTGTTAATGTACAAAATAAACTACTTGAAAATGCTAATATTAAAGCTGCTGGATAAGCTGGAATCCCAAGATTTATTCCAATGGCTAAAAATATTCCATAAAGTGAAATAACTTGTGCTATTCCACTTGCAAAAAAATAGTGTATATAGTTATATATTGCATTAAGTATTATAAGTGATATAAGCCAATGAACATTGATATTCTCAAAATAAATACTCAATAAGTTTCCAATATATTGTATAAAACCAAATTTACTTAGAAAATTAACTAACATAAGTATCGCAGAATACCATGCTAAGGTTTCCCATGCTTGCTTATTGTTTAATATATCTTTCCATGTAAGAATTTTAAAAACAATCAATATACTCACACCTAGAAAAGCTACGATTATTATATTTATATTAAGAAAATTTGAAAAAATCCAAAGACACAATAATAAAGCAAAAGTAAAACATAAAATAATTTCATCAATACTTAGTTTTCCAATAAGTTGAAGCTGTTTATTTGCATATTGGCTTACTTCTGGCATTTCTTCAATATTTGGCCTAATTAAAAAATAAATTGCGATTGGAACAAGTATAAATGCAATTGTTACAGGCAATAATGCAGCTATAAACCAATGCGACCATGAAATATTTATAGAATAATCACTTGCTATTTGAATAATTAATGGATTTGCTGTATAAGCTGTTACAAATAACGCAGATGTTAAGTTGTTCATATTCATTATACTTAAAAGCAGAAATTTTCTTATTTTTGTTTTATTATTTTTTTGAATATTAACTAAAAAACTTTCACATATTGATTTTGTTATTGGGTATATTATTCCTCCACACCTTGCAGTGTTACTAGGTGTAATTGGAGATATAAATAAATCAGCCAAAGCTAAACCATATGAAAGCCCCAAAGTGTTTTTTCCAAAATGTTTTATCATTAAAAGTGCTATTCTTTCTCCAAGCCCTGTTTTTACAAAACCTTGAGTTATAAAAAAAGCTATTACTACAAGCCATATCGTTTCATTGCTAAAGGTATTTAGTACTTCTTGCATAGTTATTAAAATATTAATAGAACCACTCGCATTTGTAAGTATAAAAACAGCAATTGAACAAATACCTATAAGTCCTAATGGTAATACATTAAACATAATAAATGCAATTGTTGCTAAAAATATAACCAACACATGCCATGAATTTGTTTGAATAGCCTCAGGTTTAAAAAACCAAGCAATTGTGCTAATTATAGAAATTACTAAGAGAAATATATATTTGTTACTATTTGTTTTCATTTTGTTCTTTTGCTTTTTGTGTTGTTATTATAAATTTTGCACCTTCATTTGTGTTATTTACTTCAAGTTTTCCTTGCATATTATTTTCTATAATAATCTTTGACATAAATAGCCCTATCCCTGTTCCATTTGTTTTGCCTTTTGTATAGAATGGTTCAAAAACAATATTTACATTTTCTTCTTTTATACCACCACCATTATCAAATATTTCAACAACAATATAAGACCCTATTTGATTAATAAGTAAATTAATATTTGGATTTTCTATTTTTTTAGACACAAGAATATCTTGAGCGTTTGAAACAATATTTATAACAACTTGTAAATATTCATTTTTAATTCCAAAAATTTCTAAATTTTCATCTTTTTGAGTTATATTCAATTTTATATTATTTTTATTTAGTGAAAATTGCATAACATGAAGCAAATCTTGTATCACTTCACTTGCTTTGAAATTTTCTTGTTCTTTATTTGTATCTAAAAAGTTCCTAAAGTCATTGATTGTGTTAGACATAAATTGTATGACTTTATCACTTTTATGTGTAACTTCAAGTATTTCATTATTGCTTATTTTTTGATCAAAAAAAACACTTGCTCGAAGGCTCATGAGAAGAGAAGACAATTCCATTAATGGTTGTCTCCACTGGTGAGCAATATTAGATAGCATTTCACCCATACTTGCAAATCTATTTTGTCTATACATTAATACATCTTTTTCTCTATTTGCATCTGTTTCTTGTTTTACTCTTAATTCTAGGTTTTCATTTAGTTTACCTAATGCCTCTTTTTGGAGCAATAGTTTTAAGTGTTGTTTTGACATTATTATAAAGAATATTATAAACACTACTACAAGTAATAATACAATTGAATGATCAAAACCTTGCGGATAAGTATCTTTTACTTCTTGTTTAATAATCTCAGCTATTTTCGGTTTTATGCTTTGATTTATAGCTTTATTTAAAATACTAATTAACATTTCATTACTATTTAAAACTGAAAATCTATATGGAATTTTCTGTTCTAATTGTCCTGATATTTTTAACTTATCAGGTAAATTATTTTGGAATAATGTTGATACTGCATAAAGGGATGTTATTAGTCCATAATGTAAATCTTGTTCTATTAATTTAAGTGCTTCTATTTCATCATCAATTTGTATCAATTCTACCTCTGGATATAATTCTTTGAGTTTTTTTTGTATAGGATTATCTGATTTTATTAAAAAAGTTTCATTAAGTTTTTCTTTAAAATTACTAAAATACATGCTTTTTGTATTTGTAATGACGACAATTGGTGCTTCGAACAACAAATCACTATTTTTTATTTGTTCATATTGTGTATCATCATTTGATAAATTTATAAAATCACACTCGTTATTTAATAATTTTTCATTATTTATTGAATTTTTTGTATTTGATATAACTTCAATAGGTATGTCTAAATCTTTTTCAAGTATTTGTAGAATCTGCTCACCTATTCCAATGTATTCATTTTTAAACAAACTTCCAAAAGGTGCATCATTTATTTTTGTACACGCATTTAATATTTGTTTGTTCATTAAATAAAATTTCTCTTCTTGTGTTAGTTCTATATTTATATTATTTTGTCTTAAACTTACATTTGAAAAAAAGTGTTTTCTTAAAAAACTTAATTCTGAAAATGTAATATTTTCCATTGCTAAATTAATAATATCCATTAAGACTTTATTTTCACTTGTTGCAACAAACTTTAGTTCACCTGTAGTATAGTTTTTATTATTGTAAATAGGAATTATTTTTAACTGGTTTGAAAAAAAATTACTTATATTAGCTTCAAATATTTCATTAAAACCAATGGCAAAATCTGCATTTTGGTTTCTTATCTTGTCTATTGCTTCAATATTGTTTAAAGCATATTCAAGCTCTAAAAATTCTTCATTATTATCAAATAAATCTTTATGGTTATTAGAAATTACTACTGAAAACTCAGTTGCTTCATTAACTTTTGGTGCTATTTGATAAATATCTCTTATTAACATTGCTGGTTGCAAAACACCTAAAGAAATTTGGCTAAATATATATCTATCATTTTTTGATGTTTTTGATGTAGGAAGAATTGCTAAACTAATAGACTCGTTTTCTAGATTTTTTAATGCTTGTGCATTTGACATATTTGTTTTTATATCAAACTTTATATTTAATTTTCTCTCAAGCATTCCTAAATACTCGAGTAAGTATCCACTTAAGTGATTTCCATATATTTGAGAATAATATTTTATATTTGGCTCAACATAAATAGTAAGAATCTTATTGTTTTTTATATATTCTTTTTGAGTTTTTGTTAAGAATTCTTTTGAATTTAAAGTGCTTAAAATAAAAAATAATAACAGAGAAGTTTTTAATACATTCATGCTATTTTGCTTGTTTAATTTTGTAATTTATTACACCCATTAACAAGAGTAATAATATACCACTTATAAGCATTAGTTTTAACAATTCAATAGAAAAAGAATTTAGCAATCTCTGTTGCGTAACGACAACAATAAAAAATCCATTGTCAAGCTTCTCAAATGTTACTTGCATTTTTCCATTTTCAACAAAATAAGTAGCTGCCCCATTGTTCTTTTCTTGAAGTTTTTTATATAAATCTTCATTTATTAAAGTACCATCTTGAAGGCTTTTGTTTATTTTATCTTTGTTTGGATGTGCTATAATTTTACCTTGACTATTTACTACAAAAGCATATCCATTTTCAATATTTGTTTTTTGTATAATTTCATATATTGAATTAATCAAAAAAGATAATGAGGCTACCCCATATATTTTATTTTCAATAAATATAGGCGAAGAAAAATTAATAGTATACTGATTACTAGATGAACCTATGAAAATGTTAGACACAAAAGGTCCTTGTTTTCTTATAGCTTCTTGATACCAAGATCTATTTTTTAGATTGTATTCTTTTGGTTGATTGCTTCCATCATTATATAATATAAGTGAATTTTCAAATCCCATATAAGTTTGCATAGAATTGCTCGATTTTTGTGCTCTGTTTATTAAATATTCAAATTGCAATCTTGGTTTTGCATTATTTTGACTTGATAATGCGAATATTTCTTCTTTGCTAAGATCAAAGAAATTTTTATTTTGCTTTAAAAAATAAGTTAATTCATTTGCCAACTCATCAATTATTTGCAAATTTTTGCCCATCCATATATCAATGTTTGTTTTAATTTTGTTTGTTTTAATTTGTTGTTTTGATAGGTTAACTTTATATTCATATGAAGATATTTTAAAATAGCTTATTAAAGAAAAAATGATAACAAACAGCAAAAATATCCATATTAATATATAGTTATAGTTTTTTGATAGAATATTTAACATAATTTTACTTTTAATTTTAAGTATTATAACAAATTCCGTTGATAAGAATTATTAAACAAAATAGCAAATCTAAAGAATTATTGTTAAAAACTCTGTATTATTAGAATGTACAATCTAACTCTAAGTTCGTTTGAATCATCATCTTTACCATCTGGATTCTCACACCTATTCTATTATTTAAATAAAAGTTTAGATAACAAAGGAGTTTCCTCCTTTGTTGCTATTGCAATTATTTTAAAGAAACTAATTTTCTTCTTAAATATGCAATTTTGTTTTGAA
>CAYJFN010000109.1:0-6174 GCA_964369325.1 uncultured Arcobacteraceae bacterium | reverse complement strand
ATGGAATTGGAGAGTATGAAATAGAGTTTAAAAAAGATAAGATGAAATATGAGTACGAAATAAATGCTCAAACTGGTGCTATAAATAGTATTGAAATAGAAGAGAAAAAATTCTTTGATTAAAAGAGTTTAAAAACAAACGAAAAGGACACACAATGAAAACAAAAGCAAAGATTTTTTTAGTAGGATTATTGTTAGCAGGTACGAGTACATCACTATTTGCTCATCCACATCATAATTTGGATCATAGAAAGTACAAACACGAATATAAACATCACAAAAAGCCTATTGTAGTTGTAAAAAAACATATTAAGCACAAACCAAAAGTAATTGTTGTCCATAAACCTATGCACAAATATAAACCTCATGCAGTTATATCACTAGGGTATGGATTTAATATCAGATTTTGAAGTTAAATCCAAATAAGATATAATTACAAAATAGTCTAAATAAAAGGAATTATAAATGAAATTTAAATTGCTAAGCACCTTACTTTTTTGTAGCTTATTTGCCAATTTTTCATGGGCAAATAGTAACCATATTTACAAAAATTTAGACTATTTAAATCTCAAAACAAAACAAAAAAAAGAGATAAAAGATATTTTAGTTTCATATAAAGATGATTTTAAAGAGTATTACGAAAAAAAAGCTCAAGCACAAAAAGAGTTAAAAGAGCTTATGAGAGATGATAATTTTAGTAAAATAAAATATGAAGACATAGCTGAAGATATAGCTGAAGAAGCAATTGAATTAGAAGCAGAATTATTAGATGATATTCATAAAATATTAACTCCAAATCAAAGAAAAAAATTCTCAAGAAGGTTACTGGAGTGGAGAATTGAATAAAAATATTCTTTTAATTGAAGACGACCAACAAATAAGCCAGTTTATAAAAGAGTATTTAAATGATTTTGGATTTAATTGCTTTTGTGCATATCATCCAAAAGAAGCTCTAAATGAGTTAAGTAACAATCCTATCTATGATATTATTATTTTAGATTTAACTTTGCCTGATATGGATGGACTTGAACTTTTTAAAAAATTAAAAGATATTTGCAATATTCCTATTATTATATCAACTGCAAGAGGAGATATTGGAAACAAAATTTTAGGTTTTGAACTAGGAGCTGATGATTATTTAGCAAAACCTTATGAACCAAGAGAACTTGTTTTAAGAATTGAACTTTGTTTAAAAAAACAAAATAAACAACACTTACAAATAGAAAATTTCAAAATTAATGTTGATAACAGGGAAGTAGTTTTGGATGATTATCCTATTGATTTAACAAAAATAGAGTTTGAAATTTTTCTGTTTTTAGTTCAAAATAGCAATAAAAATGTTTCAAGAGAACAAATTTTAAATGCTACTTCACTTGATGAAAATACAAAAAATCGTACTATTGATACACATATTTCAAATATTAGATATAAAATTGGAGATGACTCTAAAAATCCAAAATATATTAAATCTATTTGGGGTATTGGGTATAAATTTGTGAGTTAAAATGTCGATTTCTAAAAAAATAACTATTCTTTTTTCAATTAGTTTTATTTTACTTTTTATTATTGGTTTTTGGATTGATAATATTAATAGCAAAAGAATAGATGATTTAATGAAAGATAAATATTTAAAAATATCAAATGAAATATTACAAAATTTTAATGACAAAACAAAAATTGAAGAGTTACTTCAAAAATATAACCTTGAAATTGAAGATAAATTAGATAAAGATGAAAGAACTCTATACCATCAAGAACACACTTTTGGATTTATAAGTATAAAAAGAGAACCACTTGATAATGAGTTTGTTTTGCAAATAAATTTTTTGGACGATGAGCTTATTTTAAAATCGCCAGATGAAAAAAATATAGATGAAAAGCTACAATTAAATTTGCTTATTTTAGCTGTTATTATACTTCTTTTTGGAACTTTTCTTTATACTCTTAAACTTCTTTTTCCTCTTAAAAATATCACTAATAAAATTGATAATTTTTCAAAAGGTGATTTTACTACTCGTATTAATATAAAATCAAACGATGAAATAGGTATTTTAGCAAAAACATTTAATGAAATGGCACAAACTTTAGAAGAGTTAATTAAAAGAAGAGAAGAACTACTAAGATATATAGGACATGAGCTTAGAACTCCTATAACTAAAGGAAAATTTGCTATTGAAAAAATTGATGATTTTTCACAAAAAGAGTTGCTAAAAAAAATATTTAATGATTTAGAAATTTTAACAAATGATTTAATAGAGTTAGAAAAATTAAATTCAAACTCATTAGAGTATTCAAATTTTAATGCAGAGACTTTAATAGTAGAGAGTTTAAATAAATTATTTATTGAAGATGAAGATAGTATCAAACTAGAAATTAATGAAAATTTTAAAATAAGTGGTGACCTACACTATTTATGTATAGCTTTAAAAAATCTTATTGACAATGGTTTAAAATATAATACAAAACTACCTTTAAATATAAAAGTTTATAAAAACAAAATTTGTATAAGTAACTATTCAAAATCTCTTTCAAAAGAGTTAGAACACTATTTAAAACCGTTCACACAAGAGAACTCTTCTCAAGATGGATTTGGATTAGGACTAAGTATTGTAAATAAAATTATTCAAAAACACAATTTTAAACTAACTTATAAATATGAAGATGAACAAAGTCATTTTTGTATCAATTTTTAAATTTTTAGAAAACTCTTTATAAATGATTTTTTAGTATAATCGCAAGATTATAATTAAAGGGTACAAAATGATTGAACTAATAAACAAAAAAGAGAATATTTTAGAAGATAATATTGCTTTTGTAGAACAATGGGATTTTAGCAAAGCAAATTTAAATGAAGAAAATAGAATTTTAGCTATAACTCAAGTTGCTTCTATTTGTTATCAATCACCAAAAGCTTTGGGAAGTGAATCTTTATACAATAGACTTATGGCTGAAAGTATGGGACTTCCTAGTTCATCTTTTGAGTTTGTACCAGTACTACTTGACCCAAACAATGAAAAACATAAAGAAGTTTTAACTTTAGAATATTCAAATGTGAAAAAATTTGGTGAAGTTGTTGAAGAACATTTACTTTTAACAAATTACAGAGCTTTAGTATATGATTATGAAAAAGACCCAAAAGCTTATAGTTTTGACATAAGAACAATTTATAACATACAAGAAGAGTGTGAAATTATAAAAAAACATTTTAAAGTATTTTTATACAAAGTTGATTTACCAACAAGAAGTCAAATGGTAAGACACAGAATCTCTTGGCAAGAGCTTTCAAGAAGATATGTAAGTGGAAAAAGAGTTCCTTTTGATTTTTATATTTCTGAGAAATTAGCTGATGTAAAAAGTGGTGATAATTCAACAAAAGAGTTAATAGATTTATGTGTAGAACACTACTATCAAGCTTTAGAAGATGGTGTTAAACCACAAGAAGCAAGAAGAATTATACCTCAAGCTGCATATTCACAAATTTGGGGTGCATATTTACCAACACACTTAGAGAACTATTTTAAGCTAAGACTTGATTCTCATTCACAATGGGAAATTAGACAAACAGCAATTGCTATGAAAGAACTTATTGGATAATTTTAGTGACACCTTTAGAAATAGCTGATATTATAGGTATTATATCTTTTGCACTAAGTGGATTTCTAATTGCAGTTCACTATAAACTAGATATTTTAGGAATATTTATATCCTCTTTTTTAACTGCCCTTGGGGGAGGTATTATAAGGGACACTATAGTAAATAAAATGCCTTATGCGTTTAGTGAAAATTTACCTATTACACTAGTTATTTTAACACTTATTATTTCACTTATTTTTAAACTTCATAAAATTAATAACTTTGAAGGAAAAACTGCCTTTATAATTTCAGATGCTATTGGTTTAAGTTCATTTGCAATTACAGGTGCAATTATTGCAATAGAAGCAAATTATAACTTTCTAGGAGTTCTAATATTAGCCTTTTTAACTGCAGTTGGTGGTGGAACAATAAGAGATATGCTAATAAATAAAGTTCCATCAATTTTAGTTAGTGAATTTTATGGAACCGTTGCCATAATTGTTGGAGTAGTAACTTATATTTTATCTTTGACTAATCAAATAAATTTAATAAATCTTACTATTTTATTCTCTTTTGGTGTAGCATTAAGACTTTTAGCACACTACAGAAAGTGGTCACTTCCTATACTTTAAATAACTTTTTTTAGTGCTTGAACAATTGTGATTGCTTCTAAATCTTTTATCTTATTTTCCAAACTTTCTACTGTTTCACCAACTTCTAATTCAAAGCTATTTTGTAAAATATATTCACCTTCATCATAATTTTCATTTACAAAATGAATTGTACAACCACTTACTTTTTCATTTGCTGCAATTACAGCTTTGTGCACATTTGTTCCATACATTCCTGCGCCTCCAAAATTTGGCAAGAGTGCAGGGTGAGAATTTATTATTTTATTTGGAAATGCACTTAACATATTTTTCTCTATTTTTTTCATATAACCAGAAAGGAATATAATATCACAATCATAATCTAAAAAAAGTTTTGTTATCTTTTCATCTAAGTTTTCATCTGGAAATAAATTACTATTTATAATAAAATTAGGAATATCTCTTGATTTTGCTTTTTCTAAAACTTTTGCAGTTGAATTGTTTGAGACTACAACAACTATATTTGCATCTAATTCCTTGTTTTCACAAGCTTTTGCAATAGTTTCAAAACCACTTCCATTGTGTGATGACAATATTCCTATTTTCTTCATAATATTCCTTTTTAAACTTCATTCACTTCATTCCTTTAATTTAAAAAGGAATCAATTCATCTTTTGCTTACTTTTTCTCACAGATAGTGTCGCTAATTCTTCACAAGAGCAAAGGGTATAAAATCCTTTTAAAAGTAACTTGTGCTTTAACACTCTCTTTGAAAAAATCCTAAAGAAACAAACGAGTTTGTTTTAATTTTTGAAATTATAACTAAGCTTTTCTTTTATTAATTAAAAATACCCCAACCAAAATAAGAACACAAGATATAAAGTCAATAAACTTAATATTTTCACCTACAAAAAATCCAATTATTAATGCTACAAATGGTGGAATATATGTAATAGAAGAGGCTTTAATTGCACCTATTTTCTCAATTAAGTAATAGTAAATTATATAAGCTAAACCTGTTCCCATAACTCCTAGACCTAAAATTAAAGCAATAGAGTTACTTTTATAGTTCCAAATATTATTTATGCCGTCAAAATCTATAACTAAAGATAAAATAACTAAAGCAAAACCTAATTGATAAGTTGTAAGTGCTTCAACTTTTAATTTAAGCGGAATAATAAATTTTTTTGCATATATAAATGAAGCTCCTACACTTAAAGAGGCTAATATTATGCACAAAGCTCCTTCTAAACTTGTATTTTCTATATTTTCATTTAAAACACCACTTATTAAAAATACTCCAATAAATCCTATTATTAATCCTGCTACTGATTTTTTAGTTATTTTTTCGTCTTTTAAAAATATAGTTGCCAAAATAAATGAAAAAATAGGAATAGATCCACTTAAAGCTCCTGCTATTCCAGATTCTAAAAGAGAAGTTCCTTTTACAAAACCATAAAAATATATAATTGCTGCAAGTAGTGACATCACAAAAAAGTGAAAAGCATATTTTAAATGTGAAATCTTTAATGATTTTGAATAAAGTGCATATAAAAATATAGGAATAAATCCAAATAAAACCCTATAAAAAACTACTTGAATAGAATCAATGTGTTCTACTACTATTTTCATAAATATAAAATTACTGCCCCAAACAATACCTAAAAGCCAAAAAAATAAAAAAGGTAAGTTTTTCATTTTAATCTTTGGGAATGAGCAAGTGCAATTGCAATAGCATCAGTTATATCTAGTGGCTTTATCTCTTGTTTTATTCCTAAAAGCTTTTTTACCATAAAAGCAACTTGCTCTTTTGTAGCTTTTCCATTTCCTGTAACTGCTTGTTTTACTTGAAGTGGTGTATATTCACTAAAATTACCAAATTCTTGTAATATTTTAAGTGATATTGCTCCTCTAAATTGTGCAAGTTTTATTACTGTTTTTGGATTAAAAGCATAAAAAATATTTTCTATTGAAACTTCATTTATAGTATGTTTTTTAAATATTAAATCAAG
>CAYJFN010000108.1:0-6215 GCA_964369325.1 uncultured Arcobacteraceae bacterium | reverse complement strand
GAGTAGGTGACTGTTAATCACTTGGTCCCTGGTTCGAATCCAGGTATCGGAGCCACTTAAATGAAATCAAATTTCTTTTATACTAAACATTGTGATATACTTTTAAAAACAAAGGTTTAAGTATGTTAAAATTTTCAAGTTTCTTGTTATTTATTCTTCTATTTTCTGCTTGTTCAGGAACTTCATATAATTATAATTTTGAACAAAAGAAGTTACTTTTTAAAAATAGTCAAAATGAATTTTTGAATATAAAACTTTCAAATCCTCAAGTTACAGCAACATCTGATAGATGTACTTTTTTTTCAAATACAATAAAGGATAATTCTAAACAATATGGAAAACTTTTTATTGAAAATGTTAGTTTGCAATCAAACTGCCATTTTAATCAAGACTCTTTTTGGGCATTTGCATATGAATTTAATGATAATTTAAAATTAAAATCATTTGAAAAAATAGAATATTATTCTTTGAATAATTATGAATTTTATACTTTTAAAATAAACAACAATGAGTTTGTAAATTTTATTTTCATATATTCTCCTTATGAGTTTACTTTTTTTGTAGATTATGATGGAAAATTATCAAATGAATTAATTACATTTTTAGGTGGAACATTTAATAGCAAATATTTAAATGATAAAAGATTCAATATAGAGTATAACCATAGTTTAGTTAGAGTTAATTTTTTTAAAGGGTATTTTTCAAAAAGTAGGGAAGATTTTCTAAAATAAAAAAAGCGACACAAGGGAGAAGAAATAGGGAGGGAGTTTCTCGTGTCGCTTTTTTTAATAATGTATAAAATATTTAAAAGGTAAGTAATTGCTTACTTAATGAAATATTATCATATTAGAATAAAACATTTCATACATAAAAATATATAGTAGCTTAAATTTAGCAATATTTAAGATTAAAAGAATGTTGTTTTAAAATAAATTACGATAAAATCGCACTTCTTATAAAATTAATAAGAAAATTAAATTCAAAAAAAATATATAAAAATTTTATATTTTAATTCAAAAAGGAATAATTTGGAAGAATTGATTAGAGAATGGGGATACATAATCCTATTTTTATACTCATTTGGTGGTGGATTTTTAGCTCTTGCAGTTGCAGGAGTTTTATCATATGCAGGTGATTTAAATATTGTTGCTTCAATTATTGTTGCAGGAAGTGCAAATTTTATAGGAGATCAATTTTTATTTTTACTTGCAAGAAACAACAAAGTTTATGCAAAAGAGATGATGGGTAAATATGGAAGAAAAGTTGCGCTCGCTCATTTGATGATGAGAAGATATGGTTCTTATGTTGTGGTAATTCAAAAGTATATTTATGGAATAAAAACTTTAATTCCACTAGCAATGGGACTTACAAAGTATGATGCAAAAAAATTTATGATATACAATGTTTTAGCAACAGTTCTATGGTCTGTTATTATTGGATATGCAAGTTATTTTATGGGTGAATTATTTTTAACTTATACAGAAGAGTATAAATACTATGGTGTTGCAGTTCTTTTAGCAATTATTGCAGGTATTGCATACTATTTAAAAAAAATTTAAAAGGATAAATCATATCTTTATTTAATACCTTAAACTTACCAGAATCTTTTTTGAGAAATATTAACTCATTGGGTTTTTCTTCTATGACAAAAATCCAAGAATTAGCATTGCCAATTATTTTACAAAATAAAGATTTAATTGCTCAGGCAAAAACTGGTTCTGGAAAAACTGTTGCTTTTAGTATTCCTATTGTGAATAAACTTGATGTAAAGAAGTTTAAAATTCAAGCTTTAGTTCTTGCACCAACAAGAGAATTGGCAAACCAAATTGCACTAGAAATTAGAAAACTCTCACGTCATATTCATAATGTAAAAGTTTTAACACTTTGTGGAGGAGTTCCATATAAGCCACAAGTTGCTTCTTTATTTCATGGAGCTCACATAGTTGTAGGAACACCAGGAAGAGTTTTAAAACATTTAAGTGAAGATAATATAGATTTTGAATATTTAAAAACTTTGGTTCTTGATGAAGCTGATAAAATGTTAGATATGGGATTTTATGATGATATTATTTCTATTATTGAACAACTTCCAACAACAAGGCAAACGCTTTTGTTTTCTGCAACATATGAACAAAATATAAAAAAACTTTCAACTTCTATATTAAATGAAGGACAAATGGTACAAGATGAAGAAAAAAGCAATACCAAAATAAATCAAATATTTTATGAAGTAAAAGAAGAAATAAAAACCACATTAATACCTGCTTTAATATCTTCAAATAAGGCTCAAAGTGTTTTAATATTTTGTAATACAAAAATTAAGTGTGATGAAGTTGCAGATGAATTATATGAATTAGGAATAGATGTTCAAACACTTCACTCGGATATGGAACAAAAAGATAGAGATGAAACAATGATAGTTTTCTCAAACAAATCATATCCTATTTTAATAGCAACAGATGTTGCTTCAAGAGGTTTGCATATAGATGATATTGATTTAGTTATAAATTATGACTTAGCAAAAGATGACAAAACTCATACGCATAGAATTGGACGAACTGCAAGAGGTGGCAAAGGTGGACTTGCAATTAGTTTATATGAAGAGTTTGAAATTGAAAAGCTTCAAGAGTTGCAAGATGTTTTTGATGACATCCAAATTAAGCCTATAAATACAATAAAAGATGATGAAAAGTTTAAAATTGATAGTGTTTATAGAACTATATACATCAATGGTGGGAAAAAACAAAAACTTAGAAAAGGTGATATTTTAGGTGCTTTAACAGGAACTATAGGGCTAAATAAGGATGATATAGGAAAAATTGACTCACTAGATTTTTGCTCTTACGTTGCGGTGAAAAAAGAGGTTTTAAAACAAGCATTAAAAGGATTAGAAAAAAATAGAATTAAAGGAAAATTTTTCAAAGTTTACGAAAAATAGCATTATTATAAAAAAGTTTCTAGCAAGATTGTTTTTAACTCCTCTTTCATAGAAGATGATAGCTCTTTTTTATTGCTATATAAATAAAATGGCACAGTATTTTGCATAGAATGCTTAAGTCTTTTTCTAAGAGTAGAGATTTCATCAATATTGATTAAATCTCTTCCATCATATAACATAAAATCTTTTTGAATCCCTAAACTAAAAGATACAATTTGATGAATCATAAAACTCTCTTTGTTCTCTTTTTCAAATTTTTGTATAAAACTATCAAGTTTAGCTTGAAGGATTTTTAAGTTTCTTTCACTTATGTATCCAAAGCTTTCTCTAAATTTATATCTTTCGACAGTTGTAAAATCTAATAAATTATATAAATCATTTAGATTTTTCCAAAGAGGTTTGAAGAATCTTTTTCCAAATAACACTTCTTCAAAGCTAATTAAATATTTTTTTTCTTCTGAGGTTGGTAGTTTTTTATTTTTTATAAGAAAATACTCTTTTTTAAGTAGAGAAATAAGCCAATTTTCATCTAATAAGCTTACTAAATCTAGCTTTTTTTCTTGATTTTGTTCAAGTAAAAAGTTCCAAAGCATAGAAATATTAGAAGTTAAATCATTGTCTTGATTTTCACTTGAATTTAAAAAATATTTTTTAGCTAAATAGACAATCACATTTTCTAAAAGTACATCTGTTTTAGCAATGCCATAATTAAAAATAACTTTTTTATATAAGTTAAATCTCATTTCAAGCATGTGTTCAATATCTATTAATCCCATATCCATAAAACTAAGATAAAAATTGTTGTCATTTTTTACTAATATTGTTTGTTTTGTAATTCTTATATGGTCATTTCCACCGCCAATATACCCAGATGCTAACATATCTCTATTTATATAATCAAGTCTATCAGCATCCACTGTTGAGCTTATAATATTGTGTAAAACTTTGAAGTCAAATCCTTGGTAAACTTTTTCTTGCAATATAAATGTTGTTAGTTTGTGAATAAGCTTTAAATACTCTTTTTGTTTAGCTTTTAATAGTTGGGGCAATTCAATTTCAAACAAAGTATCAATAAGCTCATTTGCAATAGCTTCATGTAAAACTAAACTACTGTTTTGAGTGATATCTTCATAAATATTTTTAAAATTTAGTTCTTTATTGTTTAGTTTTGAATTGTCTTTATCAAGTTTATTATAAATTTTTTTTAATGCATATTCTACTTGATGAGAAAATGGGAAATGACCAACATCATGAAGAAGTCCTGCAAGTCTTAAAGATTGTAAAATAATATTATAAACATCTCTTTGAGCTTTTGATTTTACAGGAATTGCAAATTGATACAACTCTTTATTGTCAAAATAAGATACTCCGCCTCCAATAGGTAAATTTAGATTTCCTTCTTTAATGATTGATTCAATTACAATTTTTAAAGATTTTAAAAAAGAATTTTTTGAATCATTGGAAGTATTTAATAAAGCATTTTCAAGCATGTAAGAGCTTAAATGCATTGTTCCAATACTATGAATAAATCTTTTTGTAGTAATTGATGGGAAAGAAAAATATGCCAAAGCATTTTGTGTGATAAACTGAAGTCTGTTAAGTATTTTTGTTTGAAGTATTTTATCTTCTAATTTTGTATATTCAATATGATTGTAAATTGTGTCATTGATTAATCTACTTTGTATATTTTATCCTTTTTATTTTTTTAAATTATACTAAAAAATTATTACAAGATAATTACACAAAACAAAGTCGCACATATTGTGCGACTAATTTTAAGAATCGTGGTATTTTTTAAGTTTTTTGTCCATAAAAAAAGTACCAAAAGGCAAAAGAGAAGCTACAAAAAGTTTTGAGCTAAAAGTTTTCCCAAAATTATGTTTTAACATAGTTTCAACTAAAAATATTGCAAAAATTATAAATAAAACTCCATGTGCCATTCCAAATACTTTTACAGCCATTGGACTATCTGCAAGATATTTAAGTGGCATTGCTATAAAAAGCAAAATTAAATACGATATTCCTTCTAAAATTGAAATTAATCTAAATCTATTAAGTGCATTAAACATATTATTCCTATTAACTGTACTCTTCTGTTAATTTATTATAAAAATTAACATAAGCACTATCTTTTTCATCTCTAGCTTTCATAGCTGGTCTTGGATGTTCATTTAACATTCCTGTTATCATATATGGAACTGAATATCCCCAATCAAGTTTTGTTTCTAAATCAACAATATGCTCTTCAATAAATTTTAAAATAGGTTCAAGTCTATATTTTGGATTTTTTAAAAATCCAACAAGTAGTTCAGTAGGACAATTTCCAGCACCTCTTCCAAGTCCAGAAACAGTTACATCTAAATAGCTTGTTCCATAAATCATAGCTTCTAATGTATTTGCATAAGCTAGTTGAAGATTATTATGTGCATGAATCCCAACTTTTTTTCCAACACTATTTGCAACATTATAGTATTTTTTTGTTAGCTTATTTATTTGCTCTGGGTAAAAAGAACCAAAACTATCTGCAATATAAATAATATCAACATTTGTTTTACTAAGTGTTTCTAAAACTTGGTCAAGTTCATCATCAAAAGATTTTGATATTGCCATAATATTACAAGTTGTTTCATAACCTTTAGCATGAAAGTCTTCTATTAAATCAATAGCTTCTGGTAATTGATGAATGTAAGTTGCAACTCTAATCATATCAATCACACTTTCACTTTTTGGTGGAATTTCCTCTTTAATAGTTCTTCCAACATCAGACATAACTGCTATTTTTAGATTTGTATTGTTCTCGCCTACAATTTTTCTAATATCTTCTTCTTTACAGAAGTTCCATTTTCCATACTCTTTTGGATCCATTAGTGTAGGAGAAACATTTTTACCTATTTCCATATAGTCAATTCCACTAGCTACACAAGTTTCATACAAACTTTTTACAAACTCATCACTAAAATGATAATTATTCACTAATCCACCATCTCTAATTGTGCAATCAAAAACTTTAATATCTTCTCTTACACTTAGCATTGTTCCTTGTTTTTCACTCATATTACAATCCCATATTTAAATTAGGACAAATAATATCTTAAATGAACAAAAAATTTAATTAAGCTTTCTAGGTTGTATCACATATTTCTAGTCTTATGTATTTATAAAAATAAATGCAATTAATTTTAATAAATTTAAAATTTAAGTTTAAATTAATAATAAGCTACAACAAGGCTACAACTTTTTTTTATACTTTGTTTATCAATCAAAAAGGAGAAACAAA
>CAYJFN010000107.1:0-6341 GCA_964369325.1 uncultured Arcobacteraceae bacterium | reverse complement strand
TGAAGAGGTTGTAAAAATACTTACAAATGCAGGAGCAAAAAAGTAAAGTGTCTTTAAACTTGCAAAAGCATAACTTTATACAAGAGAGTTTAGAATACTCTCTTGTTCCTCTTTTGAATAATTAAATTTAAATTCAGCCTCTTTTAAATAGTAAATAAAGTTTTCGCTATTTATGCCTTTGTACTTTTTTAAAAATTCCTCTAAAAAGTTCCAAAATTCACTTATTTTTGACTCTTTTTTTTGAAGTTTTGCAATCTTGTTTAAAAAAAGAAATTTATGTAACTCCTCTTGAGAGTTATTATAGTGTTTAAATTTTGCAAGTGAAGGAAGCATAAGATTATATACTTTATCTTCATATAAAAAAGTAAGAAAACTTTGTATATCATAAATATTATTACTTTTTAAATACGAGTATTCATCATATTCACTGCTTAAATCTTGCCTTTTAGCATTTAGTTCATATAAATATTGAATAATCTTTTCTCTAAAATTGTAATACTTTTTTTGCACAGTTATATAGTTTAAATCAAGTTCTAAACTGCACGCTCTTGCAGTTAAGCCATCGCAAAAAGCCTCTATGACTCTTTTTTGAGTCTTTATTTTTTGTAATGAATACTTTTTTTTACATTTTGCACACTTTATATAACCATTTGATAAAGTGTAAGTATGTTTAAAATTGCAATATATACAAAAATCCATATTCTAAGTTCCAAAAATATATAAGAAAGATAAAAATTTATTTTACTATAAAAAATTTAAGACTAAAATTATATCAAATATAATCAAAGGGAAAAGCATGAAAAAATTAGTCGCTTTATTAGCTTCGTGTATCTATGCAAATGCGCATTTTTTAACATTTATACCAAATATGGATTTAGTTGAAGACCAAGCAAATTCAAAACTAAAGTTTGATATTTCATTTATACATCCATTTGAACAAAGTGGCATGACTATGGAAAAACCTCAAATCTTTGTTCATAAGCAAAATGTGAAACTTCCGCTACAGGAAAGCACAAAATTCAACCACAAATCATGGAAAAGTGAATTTGATGTTAAAGCACCTGCACTTTACCAATTTTATGTGCAACCACAACCATATTTTGAACCAAGCGAAGGTAAATTTATTTCTCATGTTCCAAAACTCATTGTTTCTGCTTTTGGTATGGAAGATGAATGGGATAAACCAATTGGTTTAGAGTATGAAATTGTTCCTATGGTTAAACCATTTGCACTATATAGTGGAAACCTTTTTCAAGGAAAAGTTTTACACAATGGAAAACCTGCAAGTAATGTTGAAGTAGAAGTTGAACTATACAATGAGTTTGGACTACAAGCTCCATCACCTGCTCATATAACACAAGTTGTAAAAACAAATGCAAATGGTGAATTTAGTTTTGCTATGAACCACAAAGGTTGGTGGGGATTTGCTGCACTTATTGAAGAAGGTAATTTAAAGCATAAAGATGGAAAATCTTATCCTGTAGAAAATGGTGCTTTAATTTGGGTAAAAGCTCACTAAATGCACATAGCAGATGGTATTTTAGCACTAAAAGAAACTGTTGCTATTTCTACAGTTAGTGCTGGACTTTTTTATATAGGCTTAAAAAAACTTGACCATGAAAAAGTCCCACTAGCAGCAGTTTGTAGTGCTATGTTTTTTATAGCCTCTTTTATTCATATTCCTTTTGGAGTAACGCAAGTTCATTTAACTTTGGTAGGAATAATTGGTATTTTTCTTGGGTTTAGCAGTTTTGTACCTATTTTTATAGCACTAATACTACAAGCTCTTTTGTTGGGTTATGGAGGGATTAGTTCTATTGGTGTAAATTTATTTATTATGGCAATGCCAGCTTTAATAGTTTACTACCTTTATCATAGAGAGTTATTTCAAAGACTAAATGATAAGATTAAGTTCTTTTTGGTTGGTTTTTTAGGAGTGTTCTTTTCAACACTATTTTTAACTGTCATTTTATTTTTGTCAAAACAAGAGTATGAGTTCGCAGCAGTAACTATTTTTACAGTCAATAGCATTGGTATGCTTGTAGAAGGTTTTGTAAGTATGTTTTTACTACTTTTTTTACAAAAAGTATATCCTCAAATTCTAAAATAGGAAATTTTATGAAAAGATTGGCTTTATTGTTACTAGTTTGTTCTACTTTTGCATTTGCCCATAAGATTAATCTTTTTTTATCAAATACAAATGATACTATTGAAGTTTTTGCGTATTTTGCCTCAGGTAATGGATGTAGAAACTGTAATTTAGAAATACGAAATAGTAAGCAAGAAGTTTTACTGCAGACAAAGCTAAATGAAAAAGGAAAATACTCTTACCCTATGAGTTTTGAAAACTTAACCTATATTGTAAGCGATGATAATGCACATAAAGTAGAAAAAGAGTATATTGTAAAAAAAGAGCCTTTAGAAGAATCTAAAAGTTTAGAAGAGCAAGTTCAAACACAAAAAAATGATGAATTTTTCAAAAGTATTTTAGTTTTGTTTTTAATTGCTTTGATTTTTTATTTTATATATAAGGTTAAAAAACGTGCAAAATGATGCTTTAAAACTACTTGTTGCACTTGCATACTCTGTTTTAGTAGCTTTTACTAATTTAGAATATTACTATATTGTACCACTTATTGTTTTGTTACTTATAGAGAAAAAATATCTTAGAAAAATTGTTAAAAAAGTTGTTCTTTTAAATGTGTTTACTATTTTTTTAGCGATTTTTGTAAGCTTACAAAACCAACAAATGGCAATTGAACTTTTTATTAGAGTTAATCTAATTCTATTTTTCACTACAACTTTGTTTTTTCACTCACAAGGTTTTGATATAGTAAGAGGCTTAAATGCTTTAAGAGTTTCACCACTGTTTGTTTCAATTTTTTATTTTACTCTTACAGTGATTATTTTTTTAAAAAATGAGATAAAAAACAAAAAAAATAGTTTGAAGTTACGAGGGTTTAAAGCAAATACTTCTATGTTTTCATATAGTACTTTTGGAAATATATTTGCACTACTTTTTATAAAAGCTTTAAAAAAATCTCAAGAACTACAATACTGTATGCAAAGTCGTGGATATGAAGGAAAAATTTATTTAATTAATTCAAACAAAGTAAATAAGGCTGATATTTTGCTATGTTTTCTTATAGTATCTATGTTTATAATTAAAGGTGTATTATTATGAGTTGCTCACTAAATTTAAGAAGTGTTGGTTACAACAATGAAGATAAAACTATCTTTGAAGAGATAAATTTAAACTTAGGCCATGAAGAAAAAATAGCAATAATAGGTTCAAATGGTAGTGGTAAAAGTACACTACTTAAAATTATGGCAGGACTTATTAAGCCAACTTTTGGATATATAGAAATATTTCATAATAAAATACAAAACCTAAAAGCCTTTAAAGAGTTTAGAAGTGAAATAGGTTACTTACCACAAGATGTAAGCAACCATTTTTTGTGTCCAACTGTTATAGAAGATGTAATTTTTTCACTTAGAGCAAATGGAGTTTCGCAAGATGAAGCTATTCAAAAAGCCAACAAAGTTTTGGAGGATTTAGAAATAGTTCACTTAAAAAACAGAACAATCTTTGAACTAAGTGGTGGTGAACAAAAAATAGTTGCTCTTGCAGGATTACTTATAACAAAGCCAAAAATACTGCTTCTAGATGAACCAACAAATGCACTTGATATTGCTAGTCAAGAAAGGATTGTTAAACTTCTTAATGGCATTAAAAAATCAATGGTAATTGTCTCACACCAAAAAAGCTTTATTGATAGCCTTGCACATACAATTTATGAGTTAAAAGATAATTCTTTAAGAAAATTATAATTTTATCACTTTCTTAAAGATAAGTTAATTCTTATTTGTGTACAATCCCGTTTTTTAAGAAAGGATTACAAAAATGAAAAAAATTTTATTAGCAACTGCACTTTGTGCTTCATTAAGTTTTGCGCAAACAAGCGAATACAAATATGAAATTACACCAATGCTAGGTGGAGCTTTTACTGAAGGAAATATGGATTTAGATAGAAACTATTCAAATTTCGGATTAAGTTTAGGATTCAATCAAGAAGCTGACTCTTTATTTGACCAAATTGAATTAGGTGTATTAAGAACTATCACTGATGTTGATTATGACAACAATGCAGGAGATACAGGTATAACTAGAGTTTTTACAAACTTTGTAAAGGATTACTCTTTAACTGATTCTGCATCTTTATATGCCTTAATTGGAGCGGGTGTTGAAATTTTTGATACAGAAAAACTTGGTAACGAAAATGGCTTATTTGGAAACTATGGTGTTGGTATAAAATATAAAATTACTGATGATGTAGCTTTAAAATTTGATTTAAGACATTTAATTGAAACTGATCATGGTGATAATAGCTTATTATATACAGTTGGTGTAGCTATTCCATTTGGAGAAAAATCAACTTCATCTGTAAAACAAACTCAAAATACAACAAACTCTACTGAAACAAAAGAAGAAGAAACTGTAACTGCAAAGCAAACTATATCTTCAAATGAAAATGTGAATTTAGATACAGATGCTGATGGTGTAATTGATAGTAAAGACAAATGTCCAAATACTACAAAAGGTACAGTTGTAGATGCAAATGGTTGCGCTTTAAAAGTAGATTTAGAAGTTCATTTTGCATTTGATTCTGCTAAAATAGCAAATGAAGAAGCTTCAAAAGTTGAAGAATTTGCAAACTTTTTAAACAAATATCCAACTACTAAAGCACAAATCAATGCTTATACAGATTCTTTGGGTACAGAGTCTTACAATCAAAAATTATCTTTAAAAAGAGCTGACTCAGTTAAATCTGCTTTAGTAAAATATGGTGTTGATGCAAATAGAATTACTACAATTGGTCATGGTGAGAATAACCCTGTTGCATCTAATGATACTGAAGAAGGAAGATTAGAAAATAGAAGAGTTGAAGGTACTATTCAACAATAATTCAACAAGTTTAACTTTGAATAAAATTCAAAGTTAAACTCTCTCATAGAATCTCTACAAGCATATAAGCAAATCCTAAGTAAATTTTTTATAAAATCTTGAACTTTTTTAGAAAACTTCCACGTTTCTCTAGAATGGTAGTATCGTTTTGATTTTGAATTCGTTCATAATATCAAAGTTGTCGAGAAGCATGAGCATTGCTTGAATTGCTCAAACCAAATAAATATAGAGAATCTACATATCAATAAAATAATATCTGTTATATAGAAACTCTTTAATTTTTACAAAAGGGAAAAAATGCCTACAATTAATCAGTTGATTAGAAAAGAAAGAAAAAAGGTGATTAAAAAGTCTAAGTCTCCAGCACTAGACAAATGTCCACAAAGAAGAGGAGTATGTACAAGAGTATATACAACAACTCCAAAAAAACCTAACTCGGCTTTAAGAAAAGTTGCAAAAGTTAGATTAACTACTGGATTTGAAGTTATTTCATATATCGGTGGAGAAGGTCACAATTTACAAGAGCACTCAATTGTACTTGTAAGAGGTGGAAGAGTTAAGGATTTACCAGGGGTAAAATACCACATCGTAAGAGGTGCTTTAGATACAGCTGGTGTTGCAAACAGAACTGTTGCAAGATCTAAATATGGTACTAAAAAACCAAAAGACGCAAAGAAATAAGTAGAAGGATAAGAAAATGAGAAGAAGAAAAGCTCCAGTTAGAGAAATAATGGCTGATCCTATCTACAATAGTAAAGTGATCACAAAATTTGTTAATGCAATTATGTTAGATGGTAAAAAATCTACTGCAGAAAAAATTATGTATGGTGCAATTGCTAACCTTGATGCAAGAGGTGAAGATAAAGGAATTGATCTTTTTGAAAAAGCAATTGAAAATGTTAAACCACTTTTAGAAGTAAGATCAAGAAGAGTTGGTGGAGCTACATACCAAGTTCCTGTTGAAGTTAGAGCTGTAAGAAGACAAACTTTAGCACTTAGATGGTTAATTGATGCTGCAAGAAAAAGAAACGAAAGAACAATGGTTGAAAGACTAGCTAACGAATTATTTGAAGCAGCAAACGAAAGAGGAGCTTCTTTTAAGAAAAAAGAAGATATGCACAGAATGGCAGAAGCTAACAAAGCATTTGCTCACTATAGATGGTAGGAAATTAACATGGCAAGATCAATACCTCTTAACAGAGTTAGAAATATCGGGATTGCGGCGCACATTGATGCAGGTAAAACAACAACAACTGAAAGAATTTTATTCTATACAGGTGTTTCTCATAAAATTGGTGAGGTACACGATGGTGCTGCAACTATGGACTGGATGGAGCAAGAGCAAGAAAGAGGTATTACAATTACTTCTGCTGCT
>CAYJFN010000106.1:0-6381 GCA_964369325.1 uncultured Arcobacteraceae bacterium | reverse complement strand
TATTAAGAATAAGTTTAAGTAAATAGTGGGTATAATATTGGCTTGTTTAGAAAAACCTTTACGAATGTGCATTGCTTGCAGAAGTAAAGTCTCTCAAAAAAAACTGATAAGATTACAGTGTAACGAAAATAAAAAACTTGTATCATTTACTAATAATGGTAGAAGTTTTTATATTTGTGAAGAGTGTGCAAAAAATGCATTTTTAGAAAATAAAGAGAAAAAAAAGCTTGAACAAGCTCTTTGTAGGGCTTGCAAAAATAAAGATGAATACATCGTTCAACTTAAGGAGATATTAACAGATGTCAGATAGTGTAAGAGTTTATGAAATTGCTGATGAAACAGGTTCTACAAGTACAGAAGTAATTGCAAAAGCAAAAGATTTAAATATTGAACTAAAGTCACCACAAAGTGCAGTTTCATTTGAAGATGCTGAAGATATAGCAAAATATCTTCTTACAGGAACAAGCGATAAATTAGTAGCTAAAAAGCCTAAAAAAGAGAAAGTAGCTAAGGTTAAAGAGGAAATTGTTGAGGAACCTGTAAAAGAAGAACCAAAGCAAGAGGCTAAAAAAGAGGAAATTGTTGAACAAGCTATTAAAGAAGAGGTTGCACCAAAAAGAGCAAATGCAAAAAAAGCATCAAGCGCTATGGCTCCTTCTGTAGCTAAAAAACCTGTAGTTAAAGAAGAACAAATTATGGTTGAGCAGCCAACTCCTGAACCTATTGTAGAAGAGAATAATTCTGGTAAAATAATTCCAAAAAGAAGAGGGCTTAAAATTGTTAAGAAAAAACAGCCAAAAGAAGAAGTGTCAGAGCATATAAAGCAAGAATCAACATTTAATTCTTTTGTAAACAATGAATCATCAACTAAGAAAAAAATGAAATCACTTAGTGAAATCTTAGGAAATGTCGCAAATGATGATGAAGCTTCTGAGGAATCAAAAATTACAAAAGCTAAAAAAGAGAAGAAAAAAGTTCCTCAAAAAGCGCATGAACATGGAAAAGTAATTGAAGTTCAAAGAGATGTAGTTGATAGCTTTGCTAGTAGTGATGACTCACTATTAGGTGAAGAGGTAGTTTTACTTGATATGGATAACTTTGATACTCCAAAAATCTTAGAAGAGGAAAAGAAAGCTAAACAACAACCAACGCCTATTAGAACAACAAAGCCAAGTGCATTTGGAAATGTACCTCAGGGACTAAAAAGAGGAAAAAGAAAGAAAAGAGTAGTTCAACAAAAAGAGAAAGTTGAAATTACAGAAATTACAATTCCAGAAGATATTAGAGTTTATGAGTTTGCAGAAGCTTGTGGAAAAAGTGCAGCTGAAGTTATAACTGTACTATTTGGTTTAGGAATGATGGTTACTAAAAACGACTTCTTAAAACAAGATGAACTTGAAATTTTAGGTGAAGAGTTTGGAATAGAAGTAACTGTTAAAGATGCTTTAGAAGATGTAAACTATGTAGAAGATTATCATGAAGAAATTGATACATCAAATTTTGTAACAAGACCTCCGGTTGTAACAATCATGGGTCACGTTGACCATGGTAAAACATCGCTTCTTGATAAAATTAGAAGTTCAAAAGTTGCCTTGGGTGAAGCAGGTGGGATTACTCAACATATTTCAGCTTATACAATTGAGCAACACGGAGAGAAAATTACATTTGTAGATACTCCAGGACACGCAGCATTTAGTGCTATGAGAAGTAGGGGTGCAGCAGTTACAGATATTGTAATCATTGTAGTAGCTGCAGATGATGGAGTTAAGCCTCAAACAGAAGAGGTAATTTCTCATGCAAAAGCAAGTGGTTGTCCTATTATTGTTGCTGTAAATAAAATAGATAAAGAAGCTGCAAATATTGATATGGTAAAAGCTCAAATGGCTGAAAAAGAGATGACTCCTGTTGATTGGGGTGGAGATACTGAGTTTATTGGAGTTTCTGCAAAAACAGGTGAAGGAATTGATGAATTATTAGAAAATATCTTAATCCAAGCAGAATTACTTGAACTAAAAGCAGATCCAACGGCAAAAGCAAAATCAGTAGTTGTTGAAGCAACACTTGAAAAAGGAAGAGGTCCAGTTGCAACTGTAATTGTACAAAATGGAACGCTAAGAGTTGGTGATAATATTGTTTGTGATACGACTTATGGAAGAGTAAAAGCTATTACAAACGATTTAGGAAAACCAGTAAAAGAGCTTGGACTTTCTGAAACAGGAAATATTTTAGGTTTAAATGAAGTTCCAACAAGTGGAGCATTTTTAGTAGCTCAAAATAGTGATAAAGAAGCAAAAGAGATTGCAACTACAAGAGCAGAACACGCAAGAGCAAAAGAACTATCAAAATCAACAAAAGTATCTTTAGAAGAGATGAGTGGACTTATTGCAGAAGGAAAAATAAAACAACTTCCTGTAATTATCAAAGCAGATGTTGGTGGTTCGCTTGAAGCAATTAAAGGTTCACTAGAGCAAATTGCAAACGAAGAGGTAAAAGTAAAAGTAATTCATGCTGCAGTTGGTGGTATTACAGAGTCTGACTTAGTTTTAGCAGGAGCTAGTGATAACTGCATTATCTTAGGGTTTAATGTAAGACCAACAGGAGCAATTAAACAAAAAGCAAAAGCAGATGGTATTACAATTAACACTTACTCAATCATTTATGACTTAATTGATGATATCAAAGGTACATTAAGTGGTATGATGAGTGCAGTAATTAGAGAAGAAAATACAGGTCAAGCTGAAGTTAGAGATACATTTGTTGTGCCAAAAGTTGGAACAGTAGCTGGTTGTTTAGTAACAGATGGAAAAGTAATCAGAGGTGGACATGCTAGAATTATTAGAGATGGTGTTGTTACATATACTGGAAAAATTTCATCATTAAAACGATTTAAAGATGATGTAAAAGAAGTTGGTAATGGCTATGAGTGTGGAATTATGTTTGAAAAATTCAATGACATAAAAGTTGGAGATTTTATTGAAACATTTATCCAAATTGAAGAGAAAGTATCAATCTAAATTTAAATGAAAAGTATTAACTTACAAAGAACAGAGTCACTTTTAATGGAGTTAGTGCCTGAGGCACTAGCAACATTAAGTGATAGTAGAATAAACTCACTAACAATAACTGAAATAAACTGTAAAAATGGAAAGTATGACGCAACTGTATATTTTGATGGAAGTGATTACACAAAAGATGAATTAAGAGTGATTATCTCACTACTTATAAAAGCATCAAGTAGAGTAAAATCATATGTATTAGCAAGTACAGGTTGGTACAAATGTCCAAACTTTAAGTTTATAGCAGATGATTCACTAGAAAAAAGCAAAAGTATAGAAGACCTATTTGCTCAAATAGCAAAAGAAAAGAAGGATTAAAATGACATTAGAAGAGTCAATAAAAGTTGTAGTTGATGGATGTGGTGTTAATCTTTATGATATTGTGTCATTAAAAGAGAACGACAATCATATTTATAGAATTTATATAACATCACCTGATGGAATTTCTTTAGATAAGTGTGCAGAAATTTCAAGACAAATCTCTCCACTACTTGATGTACATGAGCCTTTATATGGAAAATATAATTTAGAAGTAAGTTCTCCTGGGATTGAAAGAAAGTTAAAAAAGCTTGAGCATTTTGAAGCTTCTATTAATGAGTTAGTGCGAATAAAAGATTTTGATAAAAATACTCATGAGGGAAAACTTTTAAGAGTAGAAAATAACAATATTATAATCCTAAACCCAAAAGAAGAAGAGATAACTATCCCTTACGATACAGTTTCAACTGCATCAACTTATTTTGAATGGTAAAAAACTATGCAAATCAATGATAACTTTTATATGAAGTTAGCCATTGATGAGGCGTGGAAATATCAACTTTTAACATACCCAAATCCTGCTGTTGGTTGTGTTGTAGTAAAAAATGGTGAGATACTTAGTATTGAAGCTCACAAAGAAGCAGGACTTCCTCACGCAGAATTAAGTGCTTTAAAACAAGCCTTTTTAAAAAAATTTCCAAATGACACTCTAAAAGCTATAAATGACCCATTTAAAATAGAAGAGTATCTAAGCCTTAATCATAACAATTTTTTTAGTGATTGCACTATTTATGTTACACTAGAACCTTGTAATCATATAGGCAAAACTCCATCTTGTGCTGCTTTGATAAAAAAACTTAAACCAAAAAAAGTCGTCATATCACAACTAGATACCAACAAAGAAGCAAGTGGAGGTATGCAAACTTTGCAAAGTATTGGTATAGAAGTGGTTAGTGGGGTTCTTGCAAAAGAAGGATATGAGCTTTTATATCCATTTATAAAATGGAGCAAAGGCACATTTATATTTTATAAAATGGCTCAAACACTAAACGGAAGTATTGATGGCCAAATTTCATCAAACCAAGCCAAAGCTTATGTTCATACACTTAGAAATAAAATTGAGCTTCTTGCAATTGGTGGCAATACTGTAAGAACTGATAGACCTACACTAGATGCTAGATTTATTGCTGGAAGGGCTCCAAATATTTTAATTTTTAGCAAGTCTAAAGAGTTTGACAAAACAATCCCACTATTTAAAGTACCAAACAGAGAAGTTATTATCACTGATGATTTGTTTACTTTGTTAGATTATAAGTTTGTGATGGTTGAGGGTGTTTATAGTTTAATGCAAACTTTAAAAGAGAAAATTGACTACTTTGTACTTATTATAAATCCCAAGATAAGAAATGGGCTTAATGCTTTTAGCCAAATAAACATTGATTTTGAAATAGTTCATGAAAACTTTGTAGGTGAAGAGAAAGTTGTTTATTTAAGAAGGAAGTAGAAGAATCCTTTGATTTATAAAAAACTAGATTCTGAAATTTAGCTATTTTTGTTCTATTGAATCAATTATGAATGAAGAATAGTGATATTTTGTAAACATTTAAAAAAATAATTATCAAAAGGGAAAAAGTGAAACTAAGAAGATATATTTTATTGTTAATACTAACTATTTGTGTATATGCAAATCAAGCATCACAAAACTCAGTTGTAAAGATATTTGCTTCAGTTGCAGTATCAAACTACTTACAACCATGGCAAGCACCAAATATTTATAATTATACTGGTTCTGGAGCAATTATTGAAAAAAATAGAATCCTAACATCTGCACATGTAGTAAGTGGTGCAAAGTTTATAGAAGTATCAAAAGAAAATGATCCAAATAAATATAAAGCAACTTTAAAATACATATCAAATCAAGCTGATTTAGCAATACTAGAAATAGAAGATGAAAAGTTTTTTGAAAATACAAAGCCATTAGAATTAAATGTGAATGTAAATCACAAAGATGAAGTTACAGTTTTAGGCTATCCAATTGGAGGCAATGCTATATCAACTACAAAAGGGATAATTTCAAGAATTGAATACACAAAATATTCATGGAGTCAAGAAAATTTACTAACTATTCAAATAGATGCAGCTATAAACTCTGGCAATAGTGGAGGTCCTGCTGTTAATCAAGATAACGAGCTTGTAGGAATAGCAATGCAAAAGTTAAAAGATAGCAGTAACATAGCTTATATTGTCCCTTCAATTATTATTAAAACTTTTTTAGAAGATACAAAAGATGGTGTTGTTGATGGGTTTCATAGTAACACTACAAAATTTAGAAATATAGAAAATCAATCTATGAAAGACCATTTTGGACTAAAAAATGGCACAGGAGTTCTTGCAACTTTTGTAGATATAAATGACATAGAACTTCAAAAAAATGATGTCATACTTGAAATTGATAGTAAAAAAATAGCAAATAATGGTACAATCAAAACAGAACTAGGAAGAGTAGATTTTAAATTAGCACTTCACACTAAACAAGTTGGAAGTAGTATAAAGCTAAAAATAAAAAGAGATGATGAGATAAAAGAGTTTGATTATAAACTAAAATTTTCACAAAAATTAATAAACCGAGAATTTGGAGAAGAGCCAGATTATTTTATAATTGGTGGACTTGCTTTTTCTCCTTTGACAAGAAATTATTTAAGAATTTTAGGTTTCAAAGGGGCTTCTGTTGATATGCTTTTTTATAATGTAGAAAAAAATAAAGAGTTTAAAGAACCTGTAGTTTGGTTGCAAACTATTTTCCCTCATGATATAAATAGAGGGTATATCTCAAATTCTGAAATAGTTGATAGTGTAAATGGTATAAAGGTAAAAAGTTTTAAAGATTTTATCTCTATTGTTGATAATATTGAAGAAGAGTTTATTATAATAGATATGGTTGAAAAAGTAAAATTAGTTTTAAATGCTAAAGAAGCAAAAAATAGTTTTAAAGAAATCAAAAAGATATATTATTTAAATAGTGATAGAAGGATTAAGAAGTAAATCTCACAATGTCTTGTTTTGTTTC
>CAYJFN010000105.1:5002-6476 GCA_964369325.1 uncultured Arcobacteraceae bacterium | reverse complement strand
AGTTAAAACAAAGTGGTTTTACACTAATTGGTGCAACTATGGATGGTGTTGATTTGAAACAATATGCCAAAATAGATAATACTGATAAGGTCGCCTTATTTTTAGGAAGTGAAGGCGAAGGTTTAAGTGGAAAAATCAGAAAAAAACTTGATTTGAAAGCGTCTATAAAGATGCATAATGAGTTTGATTCTTTAAATGTTTCAGTAGCTGCTGGTATTTTGATATATACATTAAAAGGATAATATTAATGCGAATATGGTTTACTTTTTTCTTGTGTGCATTGAGCTTAAATGCAAGCTTGCTACTTGAAAAAATTGAAAATTTAGTAGGTAAAAATACTTATTCTACACATAAAAATTTAATTGCTCTTATTTTTAATGATCAAAATAAGTTTTATTTGGCTAATGGAACACCAGATTATGTGAAAATTTTTAAAGAGCTTAAAAGCAATGGGTTATTGAATTTGAAATTAATTTCTCCTCAGGAAATAGAAGTAGAGTTTCATACAACAAATAACCCTATTAAGTCACTGAAAATATTAAATGATACACTTAAATCAATAGGTTATTATTACTATTTTACAAAAAATATAAAGAGAAATTTTGATGGCAGCTTGATTTGGACTATCTCTTTGCAAACAGAGTTTATTATTGATCCATTGATATTAATTCCAGAAATTTCAAAAAATAGTAGTAAGGTTTTAGATGTAAGCCAAGTTGAGAATAATAAATGGATTTACAAAATAGATACAAGTTTTGCGAATATAGCAGAAGCAATTTCAATAAATGTAAATGAGAATAAAAAGCTTCAAAAGCCTTTATCTGCTTATATGATACAGATACAACAAGGCACTATTATTGAAATAAAAGCACATAATTTAGATAAATGGTTTGCAGATATAGCTTTTTTTGATTCTAACTTGAATGTTTTAGATGTAACAAGAAATGAAGAAGCAATGAAAATTATTGCCTTAGAAATTCCACAGGGTACAAAATATATAAAAATATCAGATTTGCATTCGTTAGAAAATATTAAACGTGGGCTAGAAATAATTATAAAAAATAAGGAGGACAATGATGTTCCAAGAAATTGAATTTGAAAGAATGAAAAGACTTCCAAATTATGTTTTTGCAGAAGTAAATAATATAAAAATGGAAGCAAGAAGAGCTGGTGAAGATATTATTGATTTTTCTATGGGAAACCCTGATGGCCCTGCTCCACAACATATTACAGATAAACTAATTGAAGCTTCTTTAAAACCAAAAAATCATGGATATAGTGCAAGTGCAGGTATTTATAAGCTAAGACTTGCAATTTGTAACTGGTATAAAAGAAAATATGGTGTAGATTATTTAGACCCAGATAAGCATGCTTGTGCAACAATGGGTTCAAAAGAGGGCTATGTTCACTTAGTTCAAGCAATAGTTAATGTTGGAGATGTTGCAGTTGTTCCAGATCCAACTTATCCTATTCA
>CAYJFN010000105.1:0-4902 GCA_964369325.1 uncultured Arcobacteraceae bacterium | reverse complement strand
GTAGGAAATGAAAAGCTTGTAAGTGCATTAAAAAGAATAAAATCATGGTTAGATTATGGTATGTTTGCACCTATTCAAATAGCTGCAACGGTTGCCCTTGATGGTCCTCAAGATTGCGTGGTAGAGCATACAGAAAAATATAGAAAAAGAAGAGATGTTTTAGTAGAAACATTCAAAGATGCGGGTTGGGAGATGAATGCTCCAAATGCCTCTATGTTTGTTTGGGCAAAAATACCAGAAGTTGCAAGACATTTAGGAAGTATGGAGTTTTCTAAACAACTTTTAATTCATGCAAAAGTTGCAGTAAGCCCTGGTATTGGCTTTGGTAACTATGGTGATGAGTATGTAAGAATTGCTCTAATAGAAAATGAAAAAAGAATTAGACAAGCTGCAAAAAATATTAAAAAATATCTAAAAAGTTTATAGGAAAAAAAATGTTAAAAGTTGCAATTATTGGTGTAGGAACGGTTGGTTCTAGCGTAGTAAATATTTTACAAGAAAATAAACAGATTATAGAGGCTAGAGCAGGGTGTGAGATTGTACCTGTAATTGGAGTTGTAAGTAATTTAGGCAAAGATAGAGGTGTGGATATTCCTTTAACTACAAATGTTGATGATATCTTAAATGATGATTCTATAAATTTAGTTGTTGAGCTTATGGGTGGAGTTGAAAAACCTTATGAGATTATAAAAAAAGTTCTTGCAAAAGGAATTCCAGTTGTAACTGCAAACAAAGCACTTTTAGCATATCATAGATATGAGTTACAAGATCTAGCTGGTAATACTCCTTTTGAATATGAAGCATCTGTTGCAGGGGGAATTCCAATTGTCAATGCTTTAAGAGAGGGTTTAAGTGCAAACCACATAGACTCAATTAAAGGTATTATGAATGGTACTTGCAACTATATGCTTACAAAAATGATTAACGAAGGTGTTAATTACGAAAGTATTTTAAAAGAGGCTCAAGAGCTAGGTTACGCTGAAGCAGATCCTATCTTTGATGTGGGTGGTTTTGATGCTGCTCATAAGCTTCTTATACTTGCTTCTATTGCATATGGAATTGATGCAAAGCCTGAAGATATTTTAATAGAAGGTATTCAAAATATCTCAAAATATGACTTAGATTTTGCAAAAGAGTTTAACTATACAATTAAGCTTTTAACCATTGCAAAAAGAGTTGGTAATGAAATACAACTAAGAGTCCATCCAGCATTTATAAGTTTAGATGAGATGATTGCAAAAGTAGATGGTGTTATGAATGGAGTTTCTGTAATTGGAGACAAAGTTGGAGAAACTGTATACTACGGACCTGGTGCTGGTGGAGATGCAACTGCAAGTGCAGTTATAGCAAATATTATTGATATTGCACGAAAAGGTAAAGGTTCTCCAATGCTTGGGTTTGAAAACTCATTAGAACAAGATTTAACTTTAGCAGATCCAAGTTCAATAGAAACAAAATACTATTTAAGACTTCAAGTTGAAGATAAATCAGGGGTTTTATCAGAAATTGCTTCAATATTAGGGCAAAAGAATATTTCAATTGAAAAAATGATTCAAAAGCCAGATGAGGATGAATGTGCTGTGATACTATTATCAACACATACTTGTAAAGAAAAAGCTATAAAAGATGCTATAAATGAGTTAGAAAAGCTTCCGTATATAAAAATAAAGCCAGCAATGATAAGAATAGAGTCTTAGCAAATAAATCTTATAAAGTATTTAGTTAAAAGGCTCAAGATAGTTCTTGAGCCTTTTATATTTTAAGCTTCTTCTGTATATTTTTCTTCTACAGGTTTTTTACCAAGCGCTAAGAATGCTACAAGCGCAGCTATTGCACAAACAATACCAATGATCTCAGATGTTTCAATAGAAATACCAAATCCCATTTTTGGCTCATAGCAAATATAAGTTGTAACAACAGCAGTCATAAATGTAGCTGGAAGTGAAACAATCCAGTGGAACTTATTTTGTTTATATAAATAAGCAGCTCCTGCCCATAATACAACACAAGCTAGAGTTTGGTTTGCCCATCCAAAATATCTCCAAATTACATTAAAGTCCATTTGGCTAAGAGCAATACCTACTAAAAATAGAGGCACAGCAATACTTAATCTTTTTAATTGTTGAACTTGAGAAATATTGAATGCTTCTGCAATGGTAAGTCTTGCTGCTCTTAAAGCAGTATCTCCAGATGTAATAGGTAGTAAAATTACTCCAACAATTGCAAATAATCCTCCAACTGTTCCCATAAGTGCATATGATGCATCATTTACAACTTTTCCAGGGCCTCCTGCAGCAATTGCTTCATTTAAAGCTTCTGGTGTAAAGTAAAACGTCATACCAACAGTTGCCCAAACAAGTGCAATAATACCTTCTGCAATCATACCTCCATAAAATACAGGTTTTGCAAGTTTTTCGTTGCCTAAGCATCTAGCCATAATAGGTGATTGAGTTGCGTGGAAACCACTAATAGCCCCACATGCAATAGTAATGAACATTAAAGGCCATAAAGGCAGATCTTTTGGATGTTGATTAACTAATTCACCAGCAGGGTAGAATTCATATCCTTTGATGATTAACATAGATAAAATACCTACAGCCATTACAATTAAAATTGCGCCAAAAATTGGATATAATTTTCCTATAATTTTATCAATTGGTAAAATTGTTGCTAGGAAGTAATAAGCAAAAATTACAATAACCCAGAAGTTATAACTCATTGGAGTGATATTTGTAAGTAGTTTTGCAGGACCAGTTACGAAAACAACACCTACTAGTAATAATAAGATTACAGCGAAATATCTCATGAAGTGTTTAAAGAATTTACCAAGGTTGTATCCTACAATATTTGGAACATTTGTTCCTCCATATCTCATAGATAAAAATCCTGATAAATAATCATGCACAGCACCACCAAAAATTGAACCTATTACAATCCAAATAAGAGCAGATGGTCCATATAAAGCTCCTAAGATTGGTCCAAAAATTGGTCCAAGTCCTGCAATGTTTAGAACTTGGATAAGCCAAATTCTTTTAGGATTCATCTCAACATAGTCAACACCATCAGCTTTTGTTTTGCAAGGTGTTTGTCTATTTGCATCTGCACCAAAAATTTTATCTACAATTGTTCCATAGATAAAATACCCAGCAATCAAAGAAATTACTGCTAGAAAAAAATAAGTAATACCAGTCACTCATCCTCCTTTAATATATTGTGTTTACACATTATTTAGTAAATATGCAATCAAACCATTGTATTTATACCAAAAGTTTTATAAAAAAAATAAGTTACTTTAATTAAGTAAATATATCTTAACAAAATTATATTGTCACGATATACGTTATTAAAAGTATTTTTTACAATAATTATTCGTAAATATAGGACTTTTATTAATTATTATTTTTGTATATATAAATTGTAAAAATTTTAATATTTAGATAAAATATTAAAAATAAAATAAAGAGATAAAGTGCAAGAAAGTCAAAAACTTCTTACAGAAGATATTTCTTCTTTAATAAAACAATTAGCAATTCCTGCAAGCACAGGATTATTTTTTAATACTATGTACAATGTTGTAGATACTTTTTATGCTGGACTAATATCAACTCAAGCAGTTGCAGCATTATCTTTAAGCTTTGTTATTTTTTTTCTTATTATTGGTTCAGGATATGGTTTTTCTTCAGCAATAACTGCACTTATTGGAAATTCATTTGGTAAAAAGAAAAATAGGCTTTCTAGTATATATGCGCACAAAGGTATATTATTTGTTCCTTTAGTTGGAATAGTTGTAACATCAGTTAGTTACACTTTTATTGAGGATACATTTATAATTTTAGGTGCTAAGCAAGAGTATTTACAAGATGCATTGGATTACATTAATACCATTTTATTTGGAGTAATTTTTTTTATGACTAATTTTGCTTTAAATGCAATTTTAGTTGCAAATGGAGATACAAAATCATATAGAAATGTCTTAATTTTTGGATTTTTTGCAAATATTATTTTGAATCCATTATTTATTTATGGATTTTTATTTATACCTGAGATGGGCATAAAAGGTATTGCTTTATCTACTGTACTAATTCAGTGTGTAAATATGTTGTATTTATTCAAAAAAGTGTTAGATAAAAAAATGATTTGTTTTGATAGAATGGACTACTTTTTACCCAATAAAAGAATATATTTAACCATATTAAAACAAGGAATCCCCGCAAGTCTAAATGTATTTGCTATGGCAATGGGGTCTTTACTTATTATGTATTTTGTATCTACTTATAATATGGACGCAGTTGCTGGTTATGGAATAGGGCTTAGAGTTGAGCAAATAATGTTATTACCTGCACTAGGGCTTAGTACAGCTGTTTTAACTTTAGTTTCAAATAATTTTGGAGCAAAAAAATATGATAGAGTAAAAGAAATATTATATATTGGTTTAAAATTTGGTTTTATTGTTTGTTTTGTTGGAGTGGTTTTTTTGTATATTTTTGGAGAATTTATTGTTAAGCTTTTTGATGACAATTTAATTGTTGTTGAGTATGCAATAGAGTATTTGTATATAGAAGTCTTAATGTTTTTTGGTTATTTAGTTTTATTTATTTGCGTATCTACTCTTCAGGGAATAAAACAACCTAAAATGATATTTTATATTGCTCTTTATAGACAAATTATTGCTAAAATAGCCGTTGGTTTTACTGTTGTTTATTATTTAAATATTGACATTTTTTGGCTTTGGATTGGAATCTTACTAACAGTTTATTCAGCTGCTTTTTTTATGTTTTTTTATACAAAGAATTGTTTAAAGAAATTAAATATTTTGATTTTTAATTAAAATATGATGTGTGAAATATTTGTGGAGAAATATAAATACTCTTTGTGATATACTTCCTTTATGAAAATATTACT
>CAYJFN010000104.1:0-6486 GCA_964369325.1 uncultured Arcobacteraceae bacterium | reverse complement strand
AAATAAAAAGCACAACCATTCGCCACTTATTAAAGAGTTAAATATAGTTGCTAATACTGTTCCAAAATTGAATTCAAAATTTTCAAATGAAGAGATGGGTCCGCTTGCTCAAACAGGAAATCCACTAGATTTTGCACTTAAACACAATGACACTTTTTTCAAAATTCAAAATGCAAATGGAGATGTCGTTTTAACAAGAGATGGTTCTTTTAAAGTAGTTGATAATATTTTAGTAAATAGTGAAAACTTACCAGTTTTATCTGCAGAAAATGAGCCAATTGCAGTTGAAGATGGTGAAGAGTATGCTCCTTTAATAGGAGTGGTTAGAACAAGTTTTGACAACATTGAAAAAGTTGGAGATAACAACTATAAAATACTTAACCAAGCACAAGCACAAAATTTAGAAGATGATAATTCTGCATACATGATAAATGGTGCAATAGAAAAATCAAATATTAATCCAGTTAATGCAATGGTTGCATTAATAGATGCTCATAGACGACTTGAACAATCACAAAAAGCTATGTATAGTTTAAGTGATATGAGTACAGCATTATTAGAAAAAATAGCAAGTAATAAATAGTTTAAAATAGGAGCATAGATGCAAGCAAGTAAAGTTTCACAAACACTTTTTGAAAATTTAAGCTTTAGAAGTGAAAGACAGAAAGTTATTTCAGGGAACATTGCAAATGTAAATACTCCTGATTATAAAACAAAAGAGCTTGTATTTGAGCAAGAATTACAAAAAGCAAATACAGATTTAAAACTTAAAGTGACACATCATAATCACATTCCTTTTGATATGGAAAAAAATCCATCAAGAGGCCCAGAAGTTGTAGAAGTCCCAAATTTATTAGAAAATAATGATGGGAATAACGTTAGTTTAGATAAACAAATAACAGAAATGTCAAAAAATAGTATGATGTTCAATGCCTTGCAAGCTTCAATAAAAAAAGATTCAAGTTGGTTTAAATCAGTGATTGATTCTTCATCAAAAAATTAACAGGAAATATTAGTATATGAATCAATTAATTAGATTTGTGAACAATTTAAACTCTTCACAAAGAGCAGTTATAATTGGAGGTTTCTCTATTCTCTTTGTGCTTTTAGTGGGACTTCTTATTTGGTCAAATATAAAAGCAGAAGATGAAAAACTGAGTTATGTAATTGCATCTGATTTAACAAAAAGCGAAGTTTTATTAGCAAGTAATGAGCTTGAAGCTTCTGGAATACCATTTTCTGTATTAGGCTCTGGTGATGCCTTAACTTTAAAAACTAGTAAAGAATTTATTAATATCGCGAAAATAAAACTTGTAACAAGCGAGGCTGCTACAAACAAACATACGGGTTGGGAAATTTTTGAAAAATCTTCGCTAGGGACTACTAATTTTGAGAATCAAGTAAAGTATTTAAGAGCATTAGAGGGGGAGCTATCTCGTTCTTTAGAATCTTTATCTGGGGTTATAACAGCAAGTGTTAAAATAGCAATTCCAAAAGAGACAATATTTACACAAAGAAAGAGTCCACCTACTGCATCTGCTGTATTAAGTATAAAACCAGGCGTTTATTTAACGCAAAAACAAATAGATGGTATTAAAAACTTTATTTCATCAGCAGTTCCTGATTTAAAACCAGAAAATATTAAGTTAATTGATCAAGATGGTTCTCTTTTAGAGCACTCAAAAGATGATATTAATGGAACTATGATAAAAGCTCAAAATAATCATAAAGAAGAAGTAGAAAGAGATTTTGAAAACAAAATAATAGCTTTGCTAGAGCCAATTATTGGTATGGGAAGAGTAGTAGCAAGAGTTTCTGTGGATTTAGAATATATTAATAGAGATGTTTATGAAGAGATATATGAACCAGAAGGAACCGTAAGAAGTCAGCAAACTACTGAAAGCACGTTAAACTCTGAAGGAGTTGAAGTTGTTCCCGGTGGCGAACCTGGAGTGCAATCAAATATTGAAGTACCAGAAGAACTTGAAGGAGATACTGCAAGAAAAACTTCTAAAGAAGATTCAAAAAACATCATAAATTATGAAATATCAAAGAAGGTTATAAACTACAAAGATCAAGCATTTTCAACTATTAAAAGAGTAACTGCTGCAGTTACATTTGATTCAACTGTACTAAATGATATTGAAAACAAAGAAGAGTATATATCTTCTATTACTTCTATTGTACAAGACACCATTGGATTTAACCAAAATAGAGGTGATCAAATCACAGTTAAAGATTTTAAATTTATAACAACAAATTCAGTTGGCGCAGATGGAGTTATGGTTGATGCTAATGGAAATGTAATTACTCAAAAAAGTGCAATGGACACAATTTCTCTTATAAAAGTAACAGTAGATGAATTCTCAGAATACATAAAATATTTAATTGCATCAATTTTGCTATTTATTTTTTATAAAAAATTTATTTCAAAAAATGATATTGCAATAATTGATACCGAAGGTAAAGAAGTAGATGCAAATTTAGATGACCCTGAATTAATTAAAGATTATGAAAATCAATTTGAGCGGCAAACTGCACAAGGAAAGCTTAAAGAGCGAGTTAGGACGCAATTATTAAATAATATTGAAGGGCTAGATGAAGAGGCAGCTGCTAAATATGAGGTATTAATAGAAGAAATAGATAATCAAATTTCAAGTAAGCCAGAAGATATAGCTGCTATGATACAGCTTTTACTTACAGAAGGTGATACAAAATTTAAATTGCGTGAAGCATCAAGACAGAAAAAAAGGTAGTATATGGAATCAGTTTCAGATGGATATAAAGAAATACTAAGAGGTATGCCTATGATTGAAAGAGTTGCAATTTTTTGCGTTCTTTTAGGAGAAGAGGCAACTGTTAGACTATTTCAGCATCTACCAAAACATTTTGTTGAAGATATTTCAACAGCAATTACTCAACTTAAATCAATTGATAAAGACACATCTCTTGCTATTTTAAATGAATTTCATATGTTAATTAGAACAAGTGGATATATAAAATCAGGCGGATTTGAGTACGCAAAAGAGATATTATATAAATCTTTAGGACGAGGCGATGCTGATGAAGTTTTGGCAAGACTTGCAAAAATCAAATTAGCTTCACAATCGTTTTCATATTTAGATGCAATTAATCCAAAGCAGCTTGCAGACTTTATTAAAGATGAATCTCCTCAAACTATTTCAGTTATTTTAGCTCATATGGAGCCAGCAGGTGCTGCGGAAGTTTTAATGCAATTAGATGAAGATGTAAAAGTAAAAGTCACTATGCAAATGGCAACAATAAAAGATGTGTCTCCTGATGTTGTAAGAACTGTTTCATTAATATTGGAGAAAAAACTAGAATCACTATTATCTTCTATTGTGGATGTTGGTGGTGTGAAAGTTGTTGCAGATATGCTTAACAGACTGGGCCCGAAATCACAAGATATTTTAAGAAATATTGATGGTGTAGATGCAACTCTTGCAATAAAAATAAAAGAGAATATGTTTGTATTTGAAGATTTATTACAACTTGACGCTGAATATATTATGAAAATTTTACAAAATTGTGAGATATCAGATGTTGCAGTTGCTATGAAAAATGCTACAAAAGATGATTTGGAAAATATAACTTCTGCAATGAGTCAAAGAGCAAAAGATAGATTCTTAGAAGAGTTTGAAATGCTAACTAAAGTTAAAATCAAAGATATAGAAATTGCACAAAGAAAGATGCTTGATGTAGCACAAAAATTAATTGATGATGGTGTTATAGATAGAGAAATGGAGCATAACTAATGCAAAAGAACAACATTTACTCAAATGCAACAATTGTTAGAAATTCAGAAGAAAATGAGTTATTTCAAGATATAAAAGCGTATGAACTAAATGCATTTATAAAAAAAGCGGATTCTAAAGCTATACAGAATACAGAAGAAAAAACTTTAACTCCAGCGCCAGCTGTTGAGATAATAAAAAAATCAGATAACAGCGAAATATTATTAAATGAGTTAAAATTATTAAAGACACAACTTGAAAATATGGAAACAAAAATTACAGATATACAAAGTAAAGGAGTTTCTCAAAAAGATTTAGACAAACAAGTAGTTGAAGCAATTAAAGATTTAAAAAATTATTCTGCATTTTTTGAGCAAGCAACTTTTCAATTAGAGAGTAAAATTTTAAAAACATCGATGGCAATAGCAAAAAAAATAATCTCTATAGAAGTTGGAGAAAATTCGTCACTAATAGCAAAAGAAACTATAAGAAATTTATTAACAAAAGTAAAAACAGCATCGAAAATACAAATACATTTAAATCCAAAAGATTACATTATGCTAAAAGGGCAACTAAAATTAAACTCCTTAATTGAATTGCATGAAGATGTAAATGTTGCACTTGGTGGAGTTGTAATTGCAAGTGATTTAGGAAATTTTGATGGAAACATTGAAGCAAAAGTTAATTCAATGTTAGAATCGCTAGATAATGTCATGTAATTTCCTTTTATTAAAATTAGATTAAAATAATCTATATTCTTCCAAATTTCCCCATTTTTACTATTTTTGCTCTTTAGCCTTTCTCTTTTCTTATGTTATAATTTTTTATATTAAGAAAGAGAGTTTAAATGATAGATATTACAGAAAGAGATTATGACTTACTTGTAGATACGGAAATAATTGTAGATGTAATTTTAGGAAATGCTCAATTAACTATCATTGACTTTTTGAACTTAAGTGAAGGCGATATTATCACTCTTGACAAATATGCAGGAAGTGGTGGTGATATTTATGTGAATACAAGAATTATAGGAACTGGAGATATTATTGTAATAGATGAAAAACTTGCAGTAAGACTTCAAGATGCTATGGATTCAGATAATGTTGTTCGATATTTTTTTGATGAACAAATGATCTAAGGAGATAATATGACAATAAGTGGTGATGTACAAGCTTCGGTTGATGCTAGTGGAAATAGTTATACAACTGCTATAAGTAATGACACTCTTACAAATTCTGATTTTTTAACTTTAATGCTTGAAGAGCTTAAACAACAAGATCCAACTGCCCCAACAGATTCAAACTCTATGTTACAAATGCAAATGCAAATGTCTTCAATTGAGACAAATACTGCTACAATTGCTGCAATGGAGTCATTGCAAAACTCGTTTGCACAAATGTCATTAGCAAATGCATCAAATATGATTGGAAAAATTGTAGAAACTGGTGAAATTTCTGATGCTGGTATTACTAAAGGTTGGCAAGTTTCTGCAATTGAGTCAATAGATGGTGAGTTGTATGTTACAGGATATGAAATACTAGGTTTTCATCCTGATACAGGTCAGCTTGTTTTTGATTCAACACCAAAAACAATTGCTTATGATAGCATCACAAGAGTTAATGAAGGTTTTGATATGAGTGGTAGTGCTCCTGATACTGATACGGACAACTCTACAGATGAAGAAGGCTCAACTGATTCAGAAAATTCTACTGAAGGCGATTCAAGCGAGAGTGCACAGGCATGATAACTGCATTATACAACGGAGTTAGTGGATTATTTTCACAAGAAAGTGCACTAGATGTTGAATCAAATAATATTGCAAATGTAAATACTGTTGGATATAAGTCAGATAGAATCAGTTTTAGTGATTTACTATATGTAGACCAAATTGGGCACGGTTCTCAAACGCAAAGCATACAAAAAGACTTTACAACTGGAAGTATTCAAAATACAGGAAGTAGTTATGATGTAGCTATTGATGGTAACGGTTTTTTTATAGTACAAGATCCAAGTAATGATGGATACTACTATACAAAAGCAGGAAATTTTCAACAATCAGTTGATGGTTTTTTAACTACGCAAACAGGTGAATATGTACAAGGGTTAAGTGCAACTATATCTGGTGATATGATGGATACAGATATATATACAAGATTTGTAGCATCAAGAACAATCGAGTTTGATGATTCTATTTCTACAACAAATGTAAGGTCAACTGATTATACAAAAAGTGCTCAATCTGAGATTGATCCAATAACAGGAAGAATTAGTAAAACACAAAGTTCTATTATTTCAGATATTGAATTACTTCAAAAAAACTATGATGAAATGTTAAAAGAGTATGCAAGTAATCAAACAACAGGAACTGCTTCAACAAATCAAACAACAACAGTAGATTTTGGAGATTATGCAACAAGACTTTCTCAAACAGGAGATATTGTCTCTATTAAAATTGGTTCAGAAGAGTTTTCTCAAGAGTTTACAGTAGATGCGCAAACTACAATGCAACTTTTAGCTGAACAAATTTCTTCTTCACAAGGAGTTAAAAATGCCTCTTTTGATACTACATCTGGGGCTTTAACAATAGATACTTTGGTTCCAGGTGAGAATTTAGTAATAAATACAGCTTTAATTAACTCAAATGGTTACACTGTAACACAAACTGATGCAGTAAAGGGAACAGGTTTAGCAGCAGTTGAATCAAGTTTTGCAGCGCTAGAAACTGCAATGC
>CAYJFN010000103.1:3228-6503 GCA_964369325.1 uncultured Arcobacteraceae bacterium | reverse complement strand
TTAAAATCCCGTTCCCGTTTGGGAGTGTGAGTTCGATTCTCACCATTCGCACCACCTTTTTAATTTACTTTCGTTACTTTATGATATACTTTCAAATGGAAATTAAAAATAGCAATACTTTATTAAATATACTTCTTCCAAATGATAATAAAATTATTAAAGATGCTTTACAACAAGCTGACTTATCTCAATTAACTTCTAATAATAAAAATATTTCTGTTGAAGAAATTGTGTTAAATTTATTTAAAGATATATCAAATGGTACTAAATCTAATGAAACTATTTTGAACATACTAAAAAATAGCAATGCTTTTAGTGAAATAAAAAACTTTCCAAAAGATTTACAAACTCTATCAAACTTACTTAAAAACAACCCTACTTTACAAAACTTTCAAACAAAAATAGAAAATTTTATGTTAAATATTACAAATATAAATGAAAATAACTTAAAAGCACAAATTGATAATTCTGGCATTTTTTTAGAATCAAAAATTGGCTCGTCTTTAAAACTTTTGCCAAACAACTTTTTAGATACACTAATTCAAATCAAACAAAATATTCAAAATTTCCCATCTTTACAAAATACTAATACTTTGAATTTAGTTGATTCAATATTGAACAATAACTCAAATGCGAATAAACTTTTAAATGATATTAAAACACTTCTAATTGATTTAAACTCTTTAATAAATGCAAAAAATATTTCAACGACTTTAGAAAGCAATACTTTAAAACTGCAAACAATATTTAAAGATGTAAATATAACTTTACAAGAGCTAGTTAGTACAAAGCAACCAAATATACTTGAACAAAAAGTTACAAATGATATGAAAGCCATCTTGTTACAATTGCAACAAGAAATTATAAGTAATCAATCAAATAAGCAAGATGCTCAAGAAATAATAAAAACATTAGATAGACTTTTAACACAAATAGACTACCATCAGTTAGTTAGTATTACAAGTAATTCAAACTCTTTATATTTGCCATTTTTATGGGATTTATTAGATGATGGTAGTTTACAAATTTCTAAAGATAATAATGACAAATTTTATTGTCAAATAAATTTATCCCTAAAAGAGAATGGAAAACTAGATTTGCTAGTAGCAATGCACAAAAATGAAATTGAAATTACAATGTATGCACAAAAAAATAGTTTTAAAGATTTAATAAAGCAAAATATTCCTCAATTAAGACAAGTTCTATCTTCTATTGGTCTTACTTCTATAAATATACAAATTTATGACCTAAAACAAGACAATGCTCTTAATGAAAAGAAAGAGCAAATATTATTTTACAACAATGAATTAAAAGAACTAAATTTTGGAATTGATATAAGAGTATAAATGTATAATGACAAAAAATTAGAAAAAGCTGTTGCATTAAAATATGATGAAAAAGTGGACTCTGCTCCAAAAGTTACCGCATCAGGTAAAGGTGAAACGGCAAAAAATATAATTAAAATAGCTAAAGAAAATGACATCCCTATAAAAAAAGATGAAGATTTAGTTGAACTATTAAGTAAAATTGATATAGATAAAGAAATACCAGATAATATGTACAAAGCTATTGCAGAAATTTTTACTTTTATTTACAAATTAAGTGGTAAAATTCCTAATAACAATTAAGAAAATTTATACTATAATTTCCCAAAAAAAGAGGATTTGATAGCTAAATGGATTCAACTGAAAAACAAAAAACATTTTTAGAAAACAAATATGTTCTTTTGTTTTTATTTATTATTATTGTTTTTGTGAATTTAATATCTTCTATTCATTTTTTAAACATTATGCTTGTAGGTGTTGCTTTTATTGCTTATACTAGATGTTTAAACTCAAAAAATTATTATCCTATGATTTACACCATTTTGGCTATTTTATTTATTGAACTAAACAATGGATTTAGACCTTTTAGTATTTTACTTTTGGGTTCTTTTATTTATATATTTTTAATTCCCTATTTAACAAGAGTTATGGTCATTGATTCACTCAAAGATATACTTCAAATTATTTTATTATATGTTGGTATTTTTATGATTTTTTCTTTAATACATGGTATAAATTATGATTTATTAAAAATACTAGCCCTAAATCTTGTTATTGATGCAATTATTATTGGACTTGCCCCTTGAAGCGACTAAATTTTATTTTAATTATCATCTCTGCCCTTGTTGTATTGTTACTAGTTCGTGTTTATTTTCTAAGTATTAAGTCAAATACATATTATGAAGAACTATCAAAACAAAACTATATTAAAAGAATTTATGAAGCTCCTTCAAGAGGAATTATCCAAGACAGAAATGGTGTTGCACTTGCTATTAATAATCTGGGATTTTCAATCAATATTAAACCTCATTTACGTTCAAAAAAAAGTCGTGAAGAACTTGAAAAAATTTGCGAAATAATAGCATTTCATTTTCCAGAATTCACAAAAGAAGAACTTGTTAAAAAATATTTAAATCTTGATTCACCTTATAGGCACTCTTATGTAAAACTAATTGATTATATTCCATATGACACATTTTTTAGTAAATACACTTTATTTAATTCTATGGAAAATATTATTGTAGAATCAGCTGTAAAAAGACATTATCCCTTCAAAGAAGTAGCTTCACATATAATTGGTTACACAGGTAAAGCTTCAAAAGAGAATGTAGAAGAAAATCCTGTTTCAAAATACAGTGGAATTATAGGAAAAAATGGACTTGAAAAATTTTACAATGATAAACTTCAAGGAACACTTGGATACAAAGATGTTAAAGTAAACGCATTAAATAAATACTTAGAAGTGTTAGAAGAAAAAGAGGTATCAAAAAATAACAATATACAAACGACAATTGATATAGAACTTCAAAAATATATCCATGAAATTTTTGGAGAACAAAGTGGAGCAGTTATTGTTATAGATGTAAACAACGGTGAATTACTTGCAGCAGGAAGTTTTCCTGAGTTTGATAATAACATTTTTATCAATGGAATTTCTCATAAACAATGGAATGAATTACAAAATGATTTTAATCACCCTTTTACAAATAAGCTTGTAAGCGGACTTTACCCACCAGGGTCTGTTTGGAAAATGGGTACTGCTATTTCATATTTAGAAAACGGGATTAGCCCAAACTTCACAGTTTTTGATACAGGAGAGATGGAACTTGGTGGTAGAAATTTTAGGTGTTGGAAAAGACATGGACATGGGGAAACTGGTTTTATAAAAGCAATTAGAGAGAGTTGTGATGATTTTTTCTACAAAGCAAGCTTAAAAATAGATATAAATGA
>CAYJFN010000103.1:0-3128 GCA_964369325.1 uncultured Arcobacteraceae bacterium | reverse complement strand
CATTTAAGAATTGTTCAAAAAGGTATGTATGAAGTTGCAAATGAAGAAGGTGGAACTGCAAAGTTTTATTTAAAAGATAGTAAAGTAACACTTGCAAGTAAAACAGGAACTGCACAAGTTGTAACTATTCCTCAATCAGAAAAAATAAGAATGAAAGAAGAAGAGCTTGAGTATTACCAACGTTCACATGCATGGCTTACAACATATGGACCATATAAAAATCCTAAATATGCAGTTACAGTATTAGTAGAACATGGAAAAAGTGGAGGAAAAGCTGGAGGTGAAATAACTGCTAAAATTTTTAACAAACTAGTTGAATTAGGCTACTTAAAAGCCAATAAATGACTTATAAATTAATTTTTATTGTGGTATTATTCAAAGATTATTATTTAGGAACTATATATTGAGATTTACTATTTATTTACTACTTTTTTTTAGCACGATTGTTTTTGCCCAAGAAGCACCTATGGTAAATCTTTCTATTGCAGCAGTTGAAGAGCCATCTCAATTTGTAAGAACTATTAACATAGTTATAATTTTAGCATTACTAGCCCTTGCTCCAACTTTACTTTTAATGGTAACAAGTTTTACAAGATTTATTATAGTTTTTTCACTTTTAAAACAAGCAATGGGCTTACAACAAACTCCACCTAGTCAAGTTATTATTTCTATATCCCTTGTTATGACAATTTTTATTATGGAACCATATGCAAAAACTACATGGGAAAGTGCAATAGTACCATATATGGAAGAGACAATTGGATATGAAGAGGCATTTGAAAAAGGAACAGCTCCATTTAAAGAATTTATGATAAAAAATACTAGAGAGTCTGATTTGGCACTTTTTTATAGAATAAAAAATACTCCAAATCCAGAAGATATAGAAGATGTGCCTTTAACTCTTTTAATGCCTGCTTTTATTGTAAGTGAACTTAGAACTGCATTCGAAATAGGATTTTTAATATTTTTGCCATTTTTAGTAATTGACATTATAGTAGCATCTATTTTGATGAGTTTAGGTATGATGATGCTTCCCCCTGTTATGATTTCACTTCCCATTAAAATTATCTTCTTTATTATAATTGATGGATGGCAGCTAATCATTGGAAATTTGGCACAGTCCTTTAGATAGCTTTTAAAGCTATTTATTCTGATGAAATTTTTACTATTTTAACTTGATTTCTTCCATTTTCTTTAGCTTCATATAGGGCTTCATCTGTTTTTTTATAAATCTCATCAAGTTTGTAATTTCCATTTTTTAAATTAATAGCTGAAGCTCCAAATGATGCAGTAACAACTCCATTTTGGCTTGCTTTATGTTCAATTTTTAATTTTTCAATATTTACTCTTGCTTCATTTGCTAGTTTTAAAATATCCCCTTGTTCTTTTACAAAAAACAACACTCCAAACTCTTCACCGCCAAGCCTAAACACCATGTCTGTTTCTCTTTTAAATGTAGCTTTTAAAGATTTTGAAATTCTAATTAAAACATCATCGCCTACAAGATGCCCATAGTTATCATTATATTTTTTAAAATTATCTATATCTAAAAGGACAAAAGATAAATACTCATTATTTCTAGCTTCATCTGTTAGAATTTTATCCATCATTTCATTGAAATATCTTCTGTTATATAAAGATGTTAATCCATCAGTTATTGATAACTCATAAATCTTTTTTTTATCAGTAATATCTTGTCTGATAGAAGTATATCCTTTGATTTTACCTGTTCTACCTATTTCTGGTTCTATTAAAACTTTCACCCAATAAGAACTACCATCTTTTCTTAAATTTTTCACCTCTCCATTCCATGTTTTCCCAGTTTGGATTGTTTCCCACATCTCTTTAAAAACTGAACTTGGCATATCTGGATGCCTTACTATATTGTGAGAGCGCCCAATTAACTCGTCCTTAGAGTACCCTGTTATCTCACAAAAGGCTTTAGATGCATTTGTAATATTTCCTTTTGTATCTGTAGAAGAAGATATTACATTATTATCAAAAAATTTATAAAATGCCTTAATTTCATTTAATTGTTTCATGCCTGAATAAATATTAATAACTTTAGCTCTTAATTCTTCTGGTAAAATAGGTTTTACTAAAAAATCAGAGATTCCTTTTTTATAAAGTTTTATTTTCAGTTCGGGATCATTAAAAGAAGTCATAACTAATATAGGTAAGGATATAAAAGCTTTTTCATTTTTAATCAAAGTAATTAGTTCAAGTCCATCCATTTGTCCCATGCTATAATCAGATATTACTAAAGATATATTTGAATTTTGTTTTAAAATTTTTAAAGCTTCTTCTCCACTTTTTGCTAAGTGAACTTTTACAAGTAAGCACTTTAATAAAGATTCAATTTTTGATAAAATTACAGCAGAATCATCTACTATTAAAATCTCTTGCTCTTCTAAAAAAGTCATTAATTCAATTAAATTATAAATTGACTCTAATCCAACTAAAGAGTCTTTTTGAACATAGCCAATTATATTTGAAAGAGATAAAAGTGCAGATATTTCATCATCATGTTTTGATGTTAAAATAATGGTTGGAATATCTTCAGTAGAAAGTACTTCAAAGTGTTCTCCCTGAGAGGAATCAGATAGCTCAATTTTCGATATACAAGCATAGAATTTATGAACACTCATCAACTCTTTCATTTGCGATAAATTATTTGCTTCGTAAACTTGAAAAATTCTTTTAGTATTAAAAAAATCTTTCAATACATTTCTAATAATATCAGAATTGTCTACTATTAATATTTTATTCATAAATTACCTTGAATATATTTATATTTTAAATAAAGTAACATAAAATTATTTAAAACTATATATAATAAGAATTATAAATTATTTTTGTAATATAATTTTTTATCTAGATACACACAATTATAAGCGTTTTAATAAGTGTATATTAAAAAATAATTTTAATGTGACTTATTATTTATAAATTTTATGCCTAGTTAAAAATAAATTTATGATTACTCATCTTCTATTTTATTCAAAAATATTGTAAAAACTACACCTTTACCCAATTGACTACTACAATTTATTGTACCATTTAATTTTTTGTTAATAATTGTATATATAATATTTAATCCAAGCCCAGTTCCTCCACCTTCACGGTTT
>CAYJFN010000102.1:0-6553 GCA_964369325.1 uncultured Arcobacteraceae bacterium | reverse complement strand
CATTAGGTGCAAGTTTTGGTGCTTTTGTCTACCTAAGAAGAGTTAAAAAATAAGTTTTATTTTAACTCTTTATTAATGTGCTATTTTGATAAATATTAAAACTTATTATTCACTCAACTTAGAACTATAACCGTTTTCAAGCGCAAGTTCATTGATTTTATTTTTTAGTAGATCCAATCTCCATCCATGCCTATTTGCAAAATTTTCTATTTCTAGCTCTCTTTGTTCATGATCACAGAAAACATAAATTCTTTTTAAAAATGGTTTTGGAACTTGAATAGCAATAAGCTGAAAATAATTCTCTTTACAATTTCTTGAACAAAAAGCCTTACTCATTGCAATCTTTTTTTGACAAAAAGGGCAGTGTGACATTATATTTTACCTTTAACTATAATTTTATAAAATTTTGCATTTGTAATATCTTGCAAAAACTTTGGGTCTACTTCATGTAGTGCAATCAGTTCTACAACTTTGCCATTCATAATCCACCCTCTTCCAGAATCAACTATTTCTTCTTTCTCAAATAATGCAATCAGTTCTTCTTTGGATAGCACAATTTCTTCAGTATTATACATAAACTACTTTCTACTTATATCTATGATATATCCCTTGTTAGATCTATTTTTAATCAAATCAAAGTAAGTTTTTTGTCTTATTTTATTAACAACATTTCGCATTGTAAAAACAGACATTTCTTTGCCTTTCCATACTCGTTCTTTGATTGTTTCATAATCAATGACTTCATCACTTTTTTCAATCAGTAGTTTTAAAAAACCTTTTTCAAGTTTTGTAAACTCTATTAGGATATCACCTTTTTTGTAAAATTGATCTCTATATTCATCAAAATAAATTCCATGTTTAAATTCAATTTTATCACTTCTTTTTGTTTGATTCAAGCACATTATAATAGCTAATCTTAAATACTCTTGCTTTATAGGTTTTAAAAGAAATGTATATGCGTTACAGTTGATTGCGTTCATAATATTTAAATCACTATTGTCATTTGATAAAACAATATTAGGAATTGTAAGCTTTAAACTAGAAATAGTTTCGCAAAAATCTTCAAATGAACAATCTTTTATTTGTGTATCAATTAAAAGCATGTCAAATTTTTGTTCTTTTAGTAAAGTTAATGCCTCAACAGAGTTATCAACTATTTTCAATTCTTTAAAATATTCATTGAATTTTTCTTCAAATTCAACTTTAACTTCATTATCACTACTTAAAAATAGTATCTTTACGTTGTGCAGTTTTCTAATGTTTCTTACTGATTTTAACATATTTTTTCTCTCAAATTTAAAGTATAATGCGAATAATAGCAAAAATAATCAAATTTGTCAAAGTAAAATAATTTTTTTCATTTTAAAAAATAATTATTTCATGTCACCCCAACTAAATGCTTTGTTTATAGAGACTTTTAAAGGTATATTTAATTTAAATATATTTTCCATTATATTCTTTAAATCATCACTAAATTCTTCAGCTTTTTCTTTGTTTACTTCAAAAATTAATTCATCATGTATTTGAAGTAATATTTTGATATCTTGATTATTTTTATATTTCTTATAAATTTCTATCATTGACAATTTTATTAAATCAGCAGCGCTTCCTTGAAACATTGTATTTATAGCTTCTCTTAAGAACATTGCTCTTTGCATTGCATTTGCACTATTAAAATCAAAATTTCTTCTTCTTTTTAGCAATGTCTCTATATAGCCATTTTCTAAAACAAAATCCTCTATTTGTTTAAAATAATTCTTTACACTTGAAAAGGCTTTAAAATATGATTCTATATACTCTTTTGCTTGAATTGTTGTTATATTTAAAGTTTCAGAAAGTTTTTTACTTCCCATTCCATATAAAAGTCCAAAATTAATCGTTTTTGCAATGTTTCTTTTAGAGCCAGCCTCATCTTCACCAAATATTTTAATCGCAGTTTGTAAATGTATATCTAAATCATTGTTAAATGCATCAACTAAAGCTTTATCTTCGCAAAAGTGTGCCAAAAGCCTAAGTTCTATTTGAGAATAATCAATTCCTATTAAGACGTTTCCTTCATCTGCAATAAAAGCTTTTCTAATTTGTTTTCCTGCTTCACTTTTAACAGGAATATTTTGTAAATTTGGATTTTTACTACTAAGTCTTCCTGTAGCTGTTCCTGTTTGTAAAAATGAAGTAAAAACTCTATTGTTATTATTTTTTAATCCAAGCTCAAGCAGTGGTTCTATATATGTTGATTGTAGTTTATGTGCTTCTCTGTATTGTAAAAGTTTTTCAATTATTGGATGTTTGTCTACTAAGCTTTGTAAAACGACTTCATTTGTACTATAGCCTGTTTTTGTTTTTTTTGATGTAGGAAGTTTTAATTCTTCAAATAAAACAACTCCTAACTGTTTTGGAGAATTTATATTAAATTTACTATTACTAAAGGAGTGAATTTCACTTGTAAGTTCTAATAAATACTTGTTATTGCTTTGTTTCAATTCTTTTAATAATTCAATATCTACTTTTATTCCATTGTCTTCCATATTTGCCAAAACATAAATAAAGTCAAATTCAATCTTTTTAGCCAATTCAATCAAATGTTCATTATTATTTATTTTAAATTCTTCCAATAACTTAAAATATATTTTATATGTCATATAAGCATCTTCACTTGCATATAAACAAGCATTTTCAACGTTGACATCTGCAAATGTTTCATCTTTTTTAACCAATTCTTTAAATGAAATCATTTTATGATCAAAATATTTAAAGGCTAACGAATCAAGACCAATTTTCTCTTGGGTATCTAAAAGCCATGCCAGTATCATTGTATCAGCAAATAATTTTAACTCAATATCAAAATTTGATTTAATAATTTGATAATCATATTTGAAATTTTGCAGAACTAATCTATTTAAACTTAACTCTTCTATAGCTTTTTTTGCAATTTCAATTGAAATTTGATCAGGCACACCCAAATAAGAGTGTGCAATTGGTACATAATATGCTTTTGATGGCTCAAAACAAAATGAAAAACCAACTATTGTAGCATCTTTTGTATCTACACTAGTTGTTTCTGTGTCAAAAGCTACAATAGCATTTTTAGGAATTGAATCAATTACTTTAAATAGTTTTACTTCTTCATTTAATAAAATAGCTTCAAACTCACTTTTTTTCTCTGAAGAATTCTCATCTTTTTCAATATGTTTTGTTTTATAACTTAACCCTTGTTCTTTTACTCTTTGAATTACTCTATTTAAATCATAATCAACTAAAATATTTTCTATTTTTAAAATAGGATTTTCAACAGGAAGTAAAAAATCTTCCAAAGAGTCTATTTCATACGAATCATTTTTAAGTGTAACCAACTTTTTACTTATAAAAGCCATCTCTTTATTCTCTTTTAATAGTGTTGACCATCTTTTTTTCTCAATATTTTCTATATTTTCATAGATATTTTCTAGTGTTCCATACTGTTCTAAAAGTGCTTGTGCTGTTTTTGCACCTACTCCTTTTACTCCAGGAATATTATCTGCACTATCTCCTATTAATGCTTGATAGTCAATAAATTGTGAAGGAGTTATTCCATATTTTGCAATACATTTATGCTCATTGATTATCTCTTTTTTTAGTGGGTCAAATAAATAAACTACCCCATCATCAATCAATTGATACAAATCTTTATCGTGACTTATAATTTGTACCTTTAGCCCTTTTTGTCTCGCATCATTTGCTAATGATGCAATCACATCATCTGCTTCAAGTCCAATTTTACTTGCTGTTTTGAAGCCCATCTTTTCTATCCATGAAATAGCAATTGGAAGTTGTGCTAGTAAATCTTCGGGAGCATCTTGCCTATTTGCTTTGTAGTTTTCATATAGCTCATTTCTAAATGTGCCTCCTTTTGAATCTAGTGCAAATACTAAATAATCTGTTTTAAAATCTTTTCCAATATTTAGTACAAAATTTAAAAAACCTGTAAGCATACCTGTTGGAAATCCTGTTTTTGATTTTAATGGAGGTAATGCAAAATAACTTCTAAATAAAAAACCAAAAGTATCAATTATAGTTATTGTTTTATCGATTTGTAAATTATTATCATTTTGTTTCATATATATGTTCCTTTTTTTAAAGTTAATATAATATAATAATATTCATAATACAATGGTAATAAAGCAGATATATCTTTATTTAGGGAGTTTTTGGAGTAAGAATGCTATCTTCAGTTGATAAATTAAAACAAAGTAATGATGAATTAAAAGAAATTGTTAACAATTCTTGGGATGGAATAGCAATAATAGATGATAGTGGTAAATTTATTTATGCAAATAGTGCTTTTTCTCCAATATTAGGTTATCAAAAAGAGGAATTAACTAAACTTTCATTTGAATATCTTATTTTAGATGAATATAGACAAACATTTAAAGAGCTTTTAGAAAAAAATAGACTAAATAAATATACAAGTGAAGCGCAAATAGTTTGTAAAAGAAAAGACAATCAAAAGGTGTATTTACAAATAACAATATCATTGATGCTAAACAAACAATTTTTTGTTTTAAGTGCAAAAGATATTACAAAACAAATTTCTGATCATGAAATTTTAGATAAATATGTGCTTTCTTCACATACAGATTTGGATGACAATATTACTAAAATAAGTCTTGCTTTTAGTGCATTAAGCGGTTATTCAAAAGATGATTTACTTGGCAAAAAACAGTTTGATACACTTTTTAAAAATAATAAAGAAAATATTTTACAAGAACTAACAAGTAGTATTGTTCAAGGAAGCGAATGGAGCGGAAAACTATCTTGTGTAAGAAAAGATAACTCAATTTTTTGGGTTGACTTAAAAGTAAAACCAATCTATAACAAATATGGGGATATTACAGGACTTACTTATTTAATGTTTGACATTACAAATGAAGTAGTATTAGCTTCACAAAAGAAAAACTTAACAACACAAGTAAATTTAGCACAAGATGAGATTAAACAAAAAGATAAAATTTTAATTCAACAATCAAAACTTGCCATTATGGCAGAAACTTTACAAATGGTATCGCATGAATGGAGGCAACCATTGAATATTATCTCTATTCAAGCGCAAAAACTAGAATTACAGTACACTTTAGATATGCAACCACAAACAAATGAAGTAATACAGGTACTAGACAATATCAAAGATACCGCTTCAAAGCTATCTTCTACAATTGAAGAATTCCAAAATTATGTTAGTTTAAAAACCTCAAAAAAAGAAGTTCTTTTATCAGAAATTGCAAAAAAAGCAATTGATAGATTTAAAGCTGACAAAGAAAGTGATAATATAAATTTTATTCAAAAAATTTCACAAGATATTCCACCATTTGAAACATACGAAAATGAACTTACAACTATTTTGTTAAATTTATTAATTAACTCAAAAGAAGCAATCAAGAGAAATAAAATTTCAAATGGTAAAATTATTATTAATGGTTATTATGAAAACGGTTTTATTTACTTTGAAATTATTGATAATGGTGGAGGAATTCCACAAAATATAATCAATAGAATTTTTGAGCCATACTTTAGTACAAAAGAGTCTCAACATGGTGTCGGACTAGGACTTTATACTTGCAAAATCATAGTTGAAAACCATTTAGATGGTATTATTGAAGCTTCAAATGAAGATTTTGGAGCGAAATTTACTATAAAACTCCCAATTTAATAACAAAGGCAAATAATGATAATAATTCCAGCAAGACTTAATTCAAGTAGATTTGAAAATAAAATTTTAATAGATATTTTGGGCTTACCAATGGTAATAAAAACTGCAAAACAAGTAAGCAATTTAGATAAAGTTGTTATTGCAACTGATTCAATTGAAGTTATAGCTTTAGCAAAGGAACATGGTTTTGATGCCGTTTTAACTTCAAGTGAGCATCAAAGTGGGACAGATAGAATAAATGAAGCAGTAAATATTTTAAATCTTGATGATGATGAGATTATAATAAATGTTCAAGCAGATGAGCCATTCATAGAACCAAATGTAGTTCAAAGTGTTATAGACAAAGTAAAAGAAATCAAACAAAACAATCAGGATGTGATGATTGTAAGTTGCCATAAAAAAATATCTTCCGAACTTGCTGATGATTCAAACCATGTAAAAGTTGTGCTAGATGATAACAACAATGCAATTTACTTCTCAAGAAGTAAAGTACCACACCATAGAGATCATTATGAAAACTCATCTTATTTTGGACATTTAGGGATTTATGGATTTACTAAAAAATCACTTAATAAATTTTGTAAATTACAAAATGCTCCACTAGAACATATTGAAAAACTTGAACAATTAAGAGCTATATATTTTGGGCATAAAATTGCAATGGTAGAAGTAGAGTCAAAATCTTTTGGAATTGATACTGCTGAAGATTTAAAAAATGCTATAAAAATATTTGGCTAAATAAACATTTCGCACTAAAGGCTTATTAAAAGTAAAAGCCTTTAGTATATATTTCTATAAACTGCTACAATTATTACACCTAAAAACATTGCAATAAAAATATTTTTAAATTTAATTGTATAAATAGCT
>CAYJFN010000101.1:0-6574 GCA_964369325.1 uncultured Arcobacteraceae bacterium | reverse complement strand
GCTCCTAAAGAGCTAGTCCTCTTTATAGAAGACATTAAAATAGATTTTGCCGTAATTAGCCTTAAAAATAACAATCGCCCCACATCTTCTTGCAAAAAAGATTCAATTTTTTCTAAAGTTTTTTCTAAATCATTTTTATTTCTTACGATTCCTACATTTTCCCACATCAACTTTCTCAAATCATTTTTGATACTTTTATCAATATTTTTATTTCTTATAAACTCTTTTATTGGTAAAGTATAATTTGTTTTATCAATTTTAAAATCTTGTTTTAAACTATGTTCTACTGCTATTTTAGAAAATACAATTCCTTCAAGAAGTGAGTTTGAAGCAAGTCTATTCGCGCCATGAACCCCTGTACAAGCACACTCACCAATTGCATATAAATTTTGCATATTAAAAACTTGTGCATCTATATTTGTAGAAATTCCACCCATAGCGTAATGAAAAGCTGGAGAAATTGGAACATTTTCAAAAGGAAGTTCAAAACCAAGTTCTTTTAAGCTTGCACATATATTTGGAAATCGCTTTTTAAATTCTTCTTTTTCAAAATTTTCAAAAGATAAGAAAACACCCTTTTTTGTTTTTTTTGCATAATCAAAAATTGCCCTACTTACTACATCTCTAGGAGCTAATTCACCATCTTCGTGGTAATCATACACAAATCTTTTTCCATCTTCATCAATTATATAAGCGCCTTCTCCTCTTAAAGCTTCACTTAAAAGTCTTTTTCTTGCAAAATGCGTTCCTTTTACTACTGTTGGATGAAATTGCATCATTTCCATATCTTTTAATTCCAAATTCTTTTCTGCACAAAGTCCTTGCATTTCACCTGCTATTGCAGTTGAATTTGTGTGATATTTATAAATAGAACCAATACCACCACTAGCAAGTATAGTATTATGTGCATAAACAACTTTTTGTTTAGTTTCACCAATAAAATACTGCACTCCATAACAAATACCATCTTGAATAAGCAAATCACAAACTGCTGCATTTGTTACTATTTCATGCGGGCACTCTTGAAGTAAAAAAAGATGTATCATTCTTCCTGTTGCATCACCATCTGCATGAATTATTCTATTTCTTGAATGAGCCGCTTCTTTTGTAAAAGCTAATTCACCTTTTGAATTTTTGTCAAACTCCAATCCTGCATTTATTAACTCTTCTACACAACTTTTTGAATTTTGACTCAATACTTTTACAGCTTCTATATTGTTGTGATTTACACCTGCACTTAACGTATCTTGAATATGTACTTCTATATCTTCATCATCAACTGCAGTTGCAACTCCTCCTTGTGCCCAAAAAGTATTACACTCCCAAGGTGCTTTTTTGCAAAGTACCAAAACCTTTTTATCTTTTGGAATAAGTCTAGCAGCACTTAATCCAGCAACTCCACTTCCAATAATTATGTAGTCATAAATCATTGTTTTGAACTTTCTGGATTATGATATGTTGGTTCACCTTTATAGCCACATCCACTTACAAATAATAAAAAACTTGCTATAATACAAGCATGAAAAATACTAACGATATTCTTACTCATTTGAAATTTTGTCCTGAATTTAAAAAATTAAACACTCATACTACACTAGAAAAACTAATAAATACCTTACCTATGAACCTAAAAAAAGGTGTAAAATTTGCTTATATAAAAAAAGATATTTTATATTTTGTACTAACTCACCAAGTTTATAAAATGGAATTTAGTTACAATAAAGAGCTTATTTGGTCACTTTTAAAAACTTTAAAAATAGCAAATATTTTAGATATAAATTTTTTTGTTACTAATATCATTGAAAAAAAAGAAGAAAAACTTGAATTAAAACCCCATTATAAAGAGCGTTCGTTTGCAATATTTGAAAATCATTTAAAAGACAATAACCTGCACAAAAAAATTGAAGAGATACGTAATACTATAAAAAACAACTTATAAATCCTAAGCTAGAATTAACACTAATTGTAATAGAGTCTAGAATACATATAAAAAGGCTGCATTATGACAAAGCTTTATTCTTGGTTTTTCTTTTTTTTATTAATGATGCCTTTAAGATTAATTGGTAGTGACAATATACCTACCAATAATGAGAATTTTGCTTTGCATGCTATTATTTTTATATTAGTAATTATTATTTTAATTCTTTTAAAACTCATATTTTCTTTAAAAAAATCTAACAATTGTTCTTTTTTTGAAAATGATCTTTTTTTTAAAAATAAAAAACTTAGCCAACTAAATAAAAGACTTGAAAAGAAAATTCAGATTGAGTTAGAAAAAAACAGACGAAAAGATATTTTAATCCAACAAAGAAGTAGATTGGCTTCAATTGCCGAAATGATTGGTAATATAGCACATCAATGGAGACAACCTCTTAATACTATCACAGCTTCTGTAAGCAGTTTGTATCTTAGACAACAATTAGGTTTGCATGAAGACAAAGATATTGAAGAAGTTAATAATACAGTTATTAAACAAGCTACTTACCTCTCAAAAACAATTGATGACTTTAAAAATTTTTTTATTGTTGATGAAAAAATAAAAGATAATTTTTTTGTTTCTAATGCAATTAACAAAACAGTAAATATAACAAAAGCTTCTTATGACTACAATTATATATCACTTGTTAAAAATCTAGATAACAATATTAGCTATTTTGGAAATGAAACTCTTCTTTCTCAAGTAGTTTTAAACATATTATCTAATACAAAAGATGCTTTAGTTAAAAATCATATTGAAAAAAAATTAGTCTATATAGATTTATTTGAAAAAAATGAACATATCTATATTACAGTAAAAGATAATGCAAATGGAATTGACAACAGAATAAAAGATAAAATTTTTGAACCATATTTTACTACAAAAGAACCATCACGAGGAACTGGGTTAGGATTATTTGTAAGTACACAAATACTTAAAAATAATTTTAAAGGAGTTTTATATCACGAAAACATTGAATTTGATGGATTCAAAGGTTCTTGCTTTACTATTAAATTTCCAAAAATTTAGAAAAATTTGATTTTTTGTTCTTCTTCTTTATAATTTGGGCAGAAAAGAGATACAAAATCCCAAAAAACTTTTGAGTGATTTTTATGTTTTATATGTGCTAATTCATGAATAACAACATAATCAATACAACTAAAAGGGAGTTTCATCAAGTTTGTATTTAAATTAATTATATTATTATAAGAACAACTCCCCCATCTGCTTTTATTTTTCCTAAACTTGATCTCTTTTGGAAATAAATTCATTTTTTGTGAATATTTTTCAACAATTGAAGGAATTATCTCTTTTGCTTTTATTTTGTAAAATTCATCAATCATATGTGGTAATAAATTAAAATCTTCTATTTTACAAATACTTCCTAAAAAATAAAATTCACCATCTTCTAACTCTTTTTTTCTAAGTGTTTTTATATGTTTTGTTAACCATTGAGATTTTCTTTGTATTAAATCATGTGCATCTTGTAGTGTAAAAAAAATATTTGCTTTAATTTGTACTGTTTTTGCATCAATTATTTTTATATAACATCGCTTCATATTTTTTTTCTGTAAAAATTGCACAGTTACTATTTCGTTATCAATTTTTATTGTAAAATTCAAGATTAACCTTAAGAATTATTTTGATAAAATCTTAGCCAAATTTAACATAGGAACTAAGTAAATGAAATTTGCAAAGAGAATGGAAAAACTGTCTCCATCAGTTACAATGGCGATCACTGCATTAGCAAGAGATTTAAAAGCGCAAGGTAAAGACATTTTGAGTTTTAGTGCTGGTGAACCTGATTTTGATACACCAGAAATAGTAAAACAAGCTGGTATTAAAGCTATACAAGATGGGCACACAAAATATACAGCTGTTGAAGGAACAAAAGAAGTAAAACAAGCAGTTATTACAAAACTTAAAACTGATCATGGATTAAACTATGAATTAGGAGATGTTCTAATAAGTAATGGTGCAAAGCACTCACTGTTTAATCTTTTTCAAGTTTTAATAGATGAAGGCGATGAAGTAATTATTCCTGCGCCTTATTGGGTAACTTATCCAGAACAAGTACAATATTCTGGAGGAACTCCTGTATTTATTGATACTGATGATTCAACAAATTTTAAAATAACTGCACAACAATTAAAAGCAGCAATTACACCAAAAACAAAAGCCTTATTACTTAATTCACCATCAAATCCAACAGGTGGAGTTTATTCACAAGAAGAGCTTGAAGAAATAGCAGAAGTTTTAAAAGAAACTGATATTTTAGTTTTATCAGATGAGATGTATGAAAAGATTATTTTCAATGGTAAAAAATTTATTGCAACTGCACAAATTAGTGAAGATATGTTTCAAAGAACAATTACAATCAATGGTTTAAGTAAAGCTGTTGCAATGACTGGTTGGAGATTTGGTTATTTAGCAACTCCTAAAAAAGAGCTTGTAAAAGCTATGGTTGATTTACAAGGTCAAGTTACATCAAATGTAAGCTCAATTACTCAAGAAGCTGCTATTGTTGCTCTTGAAGGAAAAGCAGATTCTGACATTGAAATGATGAGAGTTCAATTTGAAAAAAGAATGAATGTAGCAGTTGAGCAAATTAATTCTATTAAAGGTTTATCTTGCGTTAAACCAGATGGTGCATTTTATCTGTTTATCAATATCAAAGAATTAACATCTGACTCTATGAAGTTTTGTTCAGATTTACTAGAGCAACAAGGAGTTGCAGTAGTTCCTGGTGTTGCATTTGGAACTGAAGGATACTTTAGATTATCTTTTGCTACAGACTTAGCAACAATTGAAGATGGAATAGCAAGAATTAAAAAATTTGTAGAAGAAAACTTCTAAAAAACTATGTTGTCAAAAATGACAAAACAAAAAAAAGCAACACTTGTTTCAACTAGTGTTGCTGCTTTTTTAACTATTTGTAAACTTATTGTTGGTATTTTTAGTGGTTCTGTTGCTGTTTTAGCATCTGCAGTGGATTCTGTTTTAGATATGCTTACTTCTATTTTTAACTTCTTTGCAATTAATAAATCTGAAAAACCAGCTAATAAAACATTTAATTATGGACACGGAAAAATTGAAGCAATAGCTTCAGTTATTGAAGGTGTTATTATTACAATTTCAGGTCTATTTTTACTCTATCAAGCTTTTAAAAAAGCTTTTAATGATGAAGTCTCTTCTTACGTTGGAATATCACTGATTGTAATGATTATATCTTTATTTATTACTATTCTATTAGTAATTTATTTAAATCGTGTTGCTAAAGATACAAACAGTATGGTTGTTCGTGCAGATGCACTTCATTATAAAGCAGATATTTATTCAAACATTGCTGTTTTAATATCACTTGTTCTAGTTCATTTTACAAATAATGAAATTTTTGATGTTGTAATAGGAGCTGGGATATCTTTATATATTATATATTCTGCATATTCACTTATAAAAGATGGTGTTTTAGTTCTACTAGATAAAGCATTAGAAGAAGAGATGGTAGAAAAAATCAAAGAGATTTTACTATCAGAAAAGGAGGTTAATACATATCATTTACTTAAAACAAGAGAGGCTGGGAATCAAACTTTTGTAGATGTTCACTTAGTTTTTGATTGCCTAATTACACTAATGAATGCTCATAGAGCTTCAGATAAAATAGAAGAAAAAATAGAAAAACTAGATACAAATCGTGAATGGATTATAAATATTCACTTAGACCCATATGACGATTTTAAAGCAAATAAGGAGAAAGAAAAATGAAAAAATTAGTTGTAAGTTTAATTTTAAGTGTTAGTGCACTTTTTGCACAACCAAACTTGTATAAGGGTGATATTAACTCTCAAGCAGCATATGAAATGCAAAAAAAAGGTGTTGTGATTGTTGATGTAAGAACACCACAAGAGTACAATGCAGCTCATGCTAAAGATGCAGTAAATATCCCTGTGTATACAAAGATGAACCCTTTTGTACTAAATGAAAACTTTTTAAAAGAAGTAAACACTTTACTAAAAAATGACAAAAACAAAGAGGTAATTGTTATTTGTAAAAGTGGAGGAAGATCAAAAATTGCTGCAAATATGTTAGCAAATGATGGTTTTAAAAATGTTTTAAATATTACAAAAGGTTTTGACTTCGATTGGTCGCAAACAACTCTACCTGTAGAAAAGTAGTATTAAAGGGTATTTTTATACCCTTTAATACTTGTATAAATATAAAATGCTGATTGAGCCATAAAAAAATAAAACCCATTTGCAAAGCCTATATAAACAAACACTACATCGGCTATAAAAAAGCAAATAAACGCGTACCCTCTAATCTTTGCAGTATGACTGGAGAGTAAAAAACTTCCCAAAATAGCTAAAAAAGAAGCAAAAGTATCCACTAATAAAACTGTAAAATCAATTGTTTTTATATTTGGTACAACTTTAAAATAAATAAAATTAATTAAACAAAACAAAACTACTAAAATAGTTAGAATATCTCTTTTTCTATTTTTCGTGTGTTTATAAATTCCTAAAATTGCTGTAGTGAAAAATAACACCATTTGTAAAATAATCGGAACTTTTCCTTGAAAAGTAAAAAAGATAAGAA
>CAYJFN010000100.1:0-6639 GCA_964369325.1 uncultured Arcobacteraceae bacterium | reverse complement strand
TTTCTTTATATACATCATCTCTATATACAAACATAATAATATCTGCATCTTGTTCTATTGCGCCTGATTCTCTTAAGTCACTTAACATTGGTCTTTTATCTGGTCTATTTTCTAACCCTCTATTTAACTGACTAAGAGCAACTACAGGGATTTTTAGTTCCCTTGCAAGCATTTTTAAACCTCTTGAGATTTCAGAAACTTCAAGGTGCCTATCTTTTCCGCCTGTTCCTTGCATAAGTTGTAAATAGTCAATTACAACTAGTGAGATATTGTTTTCTGCATTTTGTGCAAGTTTTCGCACTCTTGCACGAAGTTGATTAATATTTATACTTCCACCATCATCTACAAAAAGTTTTTTGGTATTTAAGTCATCAAAAGCTTTTGTTAAATCAGACCATTGTTTATCATCTAAATCACCTTTTCTAAGATTTTGTAAAGGAATTGAAGTTTTAGCTGCAAGCATTCTTAGCATCAATTGCTCTGCTGGCATCTCTAAAGAAAATATTATTACACCTTTTCCATTTTCAACATTTTTTAGTGCTGTGTTTAATACAAATGCTGTTTTACCCATAGCAGGTCTTGCTGCAATAATTACTAAATCTCCTGCATTAAAACCTGTTGTTCTTTTATCAAGATTATGAAATCCTGTTGTTTCACCAATAAGATGCTTATTACCCATCTCTTTCATTTTTTTAATATAATCTAAAGTATCACTATTGATTGTTTGAATATCTTTTAATTCACTAGAAGCGCTATCAGTTGTAATTTTATAAAGTTCATTTTGAATAGTATCAACTGCTTGAACTGCTGGAACATCATCTTCAATTGCTACTTTTTTAATAGTTGTCGCTAGTGAGGCTAACTCTCTTTTAATACTTCCATCTTTTATCTCTTTAACATATGCTAAAGTATTTGTAATAGGATTTGCTGAAAGTATTTCAATTAAAATAGAGTCATCTACTTCTTTATAATTTACTCTTTTTCTAATAAACTCTTCATCTATTGGTTGATCTGCATGGTGCAAATCTTCCATTACTTTAAAAATCTTTTGGTGAGCAGGAAGATAAAAATCTTTTGCACTAATTATTCCCAAAATATCTTCTATCTCTTCAGGGTTAAATAAAACTGAACTTAAAACTGCTCTTTCTATATTTATACTATATATGCTATCCATTATTTTTCTTCTTCCATTTTTTTAGCTTCAAATTCAACTTCTTTTAAAAATCTATCTAAAAGTTTATTTGTTGGAAGCTTTTCTATTATCTCACCTTTTTTGATAATCAAGCCACTTCCTTTTCCATATGCAATTGCAACATCTGCACTTTTAGCTTCACCAATTGCATTTACAACGCAACCCATTACGGATACATTTAAAGGTGTTTTTATATGTTTTGTTTTTTGTTCAATTTCTTGAACTGCTTCTACTAAATTTGCTTCAATTCTTCCACAAGTAGGACAAGAGATGATATTTAGCCCATCTTTTATAAGTCCAATATTTTTTAAAATAGCTCGCCCTACTTCAATCTCTTTTTCAAGCTCACCTGTAATAGATACTCTTAAAGTATCTCCAATTCCATCTAAAAGCAAACTTCCAAGTGCAATTGAAGATTTTATACTAGAGTGAAATAGTGTTCCAGCTTCTGTAACACCTAAATGAAAAGGATAATTATTTAATGGTCTTAATAATCTATAAGCTTCAACTGTTCTTTGAACATCACTTGCTTTTAGTGAGATTTTAATATCATCAAAACCTAAATCTTCTAAATATTTTATATTATACTCAGCACTTGCAACCATTGCTTTTGAAGTTAATCCATATTTATTTTCAAACTCTTTTTCAAGTGAACCACAATTAACACCTATTCTAATAGGCAGATTTCTTTGTTGGCAAGCTTTTACAACTTCTTTTACTCTTTGTTTATTTCCAATATTCCCTGGATTTATTCTAATACAATCAACTACTTCTGAAGCAATTAATGCTAATTTATAGTTAAAATGAATATCAGCAACAAGTGGAATAGTTGTTTGCTCTTTAATTTGCTTTAGTGCATTTGCAGCTTCAATATCAGGAACTGCAACTCTAACTATATTTGCACCTGCAAAATGTAGTGCATTTATTTGCTCAACTGTAGCTTTAATATCACTAGTTTTTGAAAAAGTCATAGACTGCACAGAAATTGGAGAATCCCCACCAACTGGTACATTTCCTACATATATTTTTTTTGTTTTGTATCTATTTATCATAGTGGGATTATATCGAAATTATTTTAATTTCAAATTTGTTGTTACATTCATTTTTATAATTTTTAAAAATTAAACAGCAGTTAAATATGCATTTTAAGAATATTAGATACAATACCTAAATTTGTTATAGGAGAGAGAAAATGAAAAAAAGTTTTATTACAAAAGTTGCTGCACTATCACTTTTGTCAACAATGCCATTAATGGCAAGTGAGTCTGTTACTTTATATGCTGCAGGAAGTTTAAAAGCTGCATTAAGCGATGTAGTTAAAACGTATGAAAAAAAAGAAAACATAAAAGTTGCTACAAAATTTGCTCCAAGTGGGCTTCTAAGAAAAGAGATTGAAGGTGGTGCAAGTGCAACAGTTTTTGCATCTGCTAATATGGCTCACCCACAAAAACTTACAAAAAGTGGTTGGGGAAGTAGTACTGTTTTATTTGCTAGAAATCAACTTTGTGCTTTAACACAACCTGAAGTAAATACAACTTCTGAAAATATATTAAACACATTGTTAGATCAAAATATTCGTGTTGGTATGTCAACACCAAAAGCAGATCCAAGTGGTGATTATGCGTGGGAACTATTCCAAAAAGCTGATACTTTAAAAAAAGGCTCTTTTGAAACTCTTTCAAAAAAAGCTTTACAACTTACTGGTGGACCAAATAGCACTCCTGCACCAAAAGGTAAAAACCAGTATGGTTGGGTGATGAGTGAGAAAAAAGCTGATGTTTTTTTAACTTATTGTACAAATGCAACTTTAGCACAAAAAGAAGTGCCTGAACTTAAAATTGTACAAATACCAAATGAAATAAATGTTGGTGCTGATTATGGAATGAGTGTTAATAAAAATGCATCTTCAAAATCTTGGGAATTAGCTATGTTTATTTTATCACCAAAAGGACAAAAAATCTTACAAAAATATGGATTTGATGCTCCTAGTATTCCAAAATTTTCTAAAAAGAAATAAAACTTACCCCTCCTTAAATGGAGGAGGCTTTGCAAATATTTCTAATCAAATTTAAAATACTATATAATAGTACAAAATTTTTAGGAGTTTGCTATGAACAACCCTTACAAACCTATATCTTGTAGCTTATACGATCAACTAGAAGCTTATGCAGTAAAAAAAACTTTACTAGAAATTAAATATATAGAAGATGGTGCTGAAAAAACAATTCAAGATTATATAATTAATTTCAAAACTTTAAACAAAGAAGAGTTTTTAATTCTTTCTTGTGGAGAGGAAATTAGACTTGATAAGGTTTTAACTATCAAAGAAAATTAAAAATTAAGAGACTACACTATTAAAAATTGATAAAATTTATATCAATAACTAGGAACTACAAAAATATATGTACCAAAAAAAATCTTTGCCAAATTTTAAAAGCTACCTATTTACAATTTTAAATGCTTCTTTTGTGCTATTTTTCTTTTCAGGATGTGCTTTTATTACTGGATATAAAGATCAACTAAATTCATTTGACTATCAACTTTTAACAAACAAGTGTAACTATGAAGAATTGGACAAAAGAATTCAAAATAATGACAATACAATATTGTGGTCTATTCAAGGTGGATCACTAGCTAGAAACTGTATGGACTACACAAAAAGCAATCAAATGTTTGATAATGCAGAAACAAACTTTAAAATAAAAGATGAAGAAAACAATTTGTCAAAAGTTGCAAGTACAGGAAAAACTATTTTAGTCAATAATAATATCAATGACTATGAGGGTTACACTTATGAAAAAATAATGCTAAACACTTATAAAGCTTTAAATTTTGCTTCACTTGGAGATTTTACAAATGCAAGAGTTGAATTCAACAGAGCATTAGATAGACAAAGAAGAGCTAAAGAAGAGTTTGAATCAGAAATAAAAAAACAACAAGAAAAAATTAAAAATCAAGAGCAAGAATTTAGAAATCAACAAAAACAACAAACCTATTACGCAAATAGAAACTTGCAAAAAACAAATTATAATAGTCCTATGCAAATTCTAAATAATAAGCACACTCAAGAAATAATATCAAAAGAATACTCAACAGAATTCGCAAATTTCAAAGCTTATCCTGATTTTGTAAATCCATTTACAACATATATTTCAGGACTGTTTTTCATATTAAATAATGACGTTATAAAAGGTAGAGATTTATTAAAAGAAGCATATATTATGCAGCCAAATAATCAACAAATTAAACAAGATTATCTTCTTAGTGAAGAATTAATAAAAAGAAAAAATTCAAACAGTTATATTTGGGTTATATATGAAAATGGAACTAGTTTTAAATTAAATGAAAAGATTATAAACATACCTTTGTTTATAGTAACCAATAAAGTTTTTTACAGTGGTTTTTCATACCCTTATTTAGTGAAGCAAAATGAATCATATAAATTTTTAAATGTTAATGGTCAAAAAACTACATTAATTAGTGATATGAATAGTGTAATTAAAACAGAATTTCAAATAAGGTTCATAAATAATATCATTCAAACTATTATGAGCAATATCTTTAAAACATATGCACAATATGAGTTAAATAGTTCTGGTCCAATTGGTGGAATTCTAGGTGTTCTTTACCAATCACTTACAAACAAAGCAGATGTGCGAAGTTGGACTGCTCTACCAGAAAACTTTCAAAGCACAAGAATTATAAATAATGGTGAGCCTATAGTTATAAAAAATGATAAAAATGGTATCATACAAACGATAAACATAAAAGAAAACCAAAATGCAATTATTTATATAAGGTCACAAGTGCCTTCAAATAATAGTATTCACACAATTTTATTTTAAGGAGAGATTATGCAGTTTAAAAAAGTACTTTTGTATAGCATATTAACTTGTTCAACTATTTTATTTAGTGGATGTGTTAATAAATTACAACAAGATCAAAATGTATCAAATACTTATGAAAAATCAAAAATCATATTTCAAAGTAATGAAATACAAAACTGGTTAATATTGGAAGATTTAATTTACAAAAAAAGAGAAGATGGATTGACACAAATAGAAGCTAGATTTTTCAATAAAAATTCTTTTGATGATAAGGTTGCATATAGAATTGATTGGCTAGATAAAGATGGATTTACTATTAGTTCACTATTGTCAAAATGGGAAGTTAAAGAAGTCTATGGAAATGCTAACTTAATCATTCAAGCTATTTCACCTAGCATAAAAGCAGTTGATTTTAGTATAAAACTAAGAAATCCAAAATATGAAACAACAACAGTTAGTGACACGCAAATTCAATAAAAATATTATGAAGGAATAAAATGAAAAAAAATTTATTAAAAACTATTAGTCTAAGTGCAATTACTGCTATTTTTTTAATTGGTTGTGCAAAACAACCTGTTTATATTGGCTCTGATGATGGAAATCTAGAAGCAAATCCAACACCTCTTACTATGGGTATTGATAGACAAGATTTTGAAAAAGCAGCTACAAAAATGGTTAACTCACTTTTAAATAGTGGGGTATTAAACAAACAAGATGGTGGAAGATATATTATTATGATGAGTGATATTATAAACGATACTACTCAACGAATTGATATAAGAATGCTTACACAAAAAATTAGAACTGAACTTCTCCAATCTGGAAAAGCTATATTTACAAATGCAGTAGGAACACAAAGAGATGATACTACAGTTTCTGGCTCAAGAGAGTTAAGAGAAAATGAAGAGTTTGATCAAAGCACAGTTGCACAAAAAGGAACTCTTTTAGGTGCTGATTTTGGACTTCAAGGAAGAATCATACAAAAAACTTCAACAACATACGACAAAGATCAAGTTGTTGAATATTATTTTCAAATGGGATTGACAAATGTTAAAAATGGTTTGTCTTACTGGGAAGATGAAATAATAATAGGAAAATTAGGATCAAATGACTCAGTTGTTTGGTAAAAATCAAAGGTATTATTTAAATCAAATAATACCTTTTTCTTATTTGTTATCATTATTAAAATAAACTTAGTATATAATTACAAAAAACAACAAGAATGAAAATGATAAAAATACTACTAACTACTATACTAACATTTAGCTTTTTAGCAGCCACTACAAATCAATCAAGAGATAATAAACCTGTTTCAAATAAAAAAGAAAATATAAAGAGTAATAGTTCTGAAAAAAATATTTTTGAAATAACGATTGTTCCTTGCAAAAAAGAAAACAGTAATTTTTTAGATAAACCAGAAAAACAAACTAAAGCTGATTGCTCAACTACAGAAACCATACAAACTAATAAGTAATCAACCGCCTATTAATTAATGAACATAATTTAATTTTGAATTCTAAATAAAATAATGCTAAAGAGGAAAAACCACTTTAGCATTAAGAAGGAGGAAGAAAGTTTTGAAAAAAAGGTATTAATAAGTAGTAAAATCAGTTACGAATA
>CAYJFN010000099.1:4550-6647 GCA_964369325.1 uncultured Arcobacteraceae bacterium | reverse complement strand
TACCATAATAAACTCCTTGTATTATGACGACATTGCAATAAATTGCACCCTTAACCTTCTTGCCTAGACAAGCATAGAGGAAAACCTCTTCGGAATTCATCAATCCCTAAACAGATAAGAGAATTATGACACACCATTTCTTAATTTTAGCTTAATATACAAACTCTTTTAAAATATTTTTTTGTTCTTTTTAAAAAAGCCCTTAGTAAAGCTTTTAGCAATATAAAATTATGTATAATGTCTAAATTTTACATAATTCTTATAGGAGTCAAAGTGGTTTTTATTGATAATATATATGCAGATGAAGTTTTAGATTCAAGAGGAAATCCAACAGTTAGAGCAACTGTAATATTAAGTGATGGTACAAAGCAAAGTGCAATAGTACCAAGTGGTGCAAGTACAGGTAAAAGAGAAGCTTTAGAGCTAAGAGATGGTGATGATAGATTTTTAGGTAAAGGTGTTTTAAAAGCAGTTGAAAATGTAAATACTACAATTGCAGATGAGTTACTAGGTCTTAGCCCATACAATCAAGCGCAAGTTGATGCAATTATGAAAGAAATAGATGGCACAAGCAACTACTCAAATCTTGGAGCAAACGCTGTCTTAGGTGTTTCAATGGCAGTGGCACGTGCTGCAGCAGCTTCACTAAACACTCCATTATATAGATATTTAGGTGGAGCAAATGCTATGACTATGCCTGTTCCTATGTTTAATATTATTAATGGTGGTGAACACGCAAACAACTCTGTAGATTTTCAAGAGTATATGATTATGCCTGTTGGTTTTGATGATTTTAATGAAGGATTAAGAGCTGTTGCAGAAATTTACCAACACCTTAAAAAAGTTATTGACAAAATGGGTGAAAGTACAGCAGTTGGGGATGAAGGTGGATTTGCACCAAACTTAAAATCAAATGAAGAACCAATTCAAGTTATTATGACTGCTATTGAAACAGCTGGTTATAAAGCTGGTGAGCAAATTGCAATTGCACTTGATGTAGCAGCAAGTGAACTTATCAACGAAGAAGGACTTTATGTTTTAAAATCTGAAGATAGAAAAATTACTTCAGAAGAACTTGTAAACTACTATGCTGATTTATGTTCAAAATATCCTATTGTATCTATAGAAGATGGATTAAGCGAAGATGATTGGGATGGTTGGAAAATCCTTACACAAAAACTAGGAGATAAAGTTCAACTAGTAGGTGATGATTTATTTGTTACAAATGCTTCTATTTTGGCTCAAGGTATACAAAAAGGCATAGGAAATGCTATTTTAATTAAACCAAATCAAATTGGAAGTGTAAGTGAAACTATGCAAACAATCAGACTTGCACAAAGAAACAACTACAATTGTGTAATGAGCCATAGAAGTGGTGAAAGTGAAGACTCTTTTATTGCGGATTTTGCAGTTGCACTTAATTGTGGACAAATTAAAACAGGAAGTACTGCAAGAAGTGATAGAATTGCAAAGTATAATAGACTGTTAGAAATTGGTGCAGAGATTGCTTATGCAGAATATTTAGGGAAGGAGCCTTTCTCTAAATAATGTTTACAAAAAAATTTATAGTAATTATAGCACTTAGTGTTTTAGTTACTATATTTCTAAGCTTACATGTTGCAAACTTGTTATTTGGAACAAACTCTTATGAAGTTTATACTTCACTACAAGATAAAAAGAGTTATCTAAATAGTGAGATAAAAAGATTGCAACTTGATAATGCTAGATTGCAAAAAGAGTATTTTGAACTAAAAAACTTGGAGCCTGAAGAATGAAATTTTTTTATTTTATATTAATACTGTTAGCTGTTACATCAAATGTAAGTGCTAGAGAAAACCCATTTGAACCAACAAAAACATATCAGGAAGAACTTGCAAGAATGATGGAGATAGAAGAAGATTATTCTGCAGAGTTTCAAGAAAAAAATGATTCACATTATGAACAAATGAGTGAAATCAAACCTAAAGTAGAGCCTAAAAAAGCAGAAGCTACACAACCTAAAAAAGAAGAAGTTGTAAAGCCTACAGTTGTAAAACCAAAAATTCCTGATGAAAACTTAGTTTATGTACCATTAAGAGAACAAACTCATACAAAAGA
>CAYJFN010000099.1:0-4450 GCA_964369325.1 uncultured Arcobacteraceae bacterium | reverse complement strand
GGTTTTTCACCTGGGAAATATTCTCTTATTGGCATTCTTTGTTTTCCACCAGCTTCAACTATTTTTTTAGTTAAACCTTCGATATCTGGGTCTTTTACACAAAAATGAAAAACTCCTGTTTGATATGGATTGAACTCATGTTTTGGTTTTGTGTTATTTGGAAACTCAAAAAGTTCAATTCCAATTGTATCTGATGTTGAAAGGTGTGCAATTTTAAAACTTCCCCAACCTTCACCAAATACATCAATGCACATTTGTCCAATTGCTGTATTATTCTCTTCTAAAACTTCTGTTGGCTCCATCATTACATACCAACCCATTACATCTTTATAAAACTTCACTGCTTCTTCAATATTTGGTACAGTGATTCCAATATGTGAAAATGCTCTTGGATAATTACTCATTTTTTGATCCTTTTTATCATCATTTTTTACTATATCTGTTTCAAATGCACTTAAAGCTTCCGGAAAAGAGATTGTACCTAATGTAGCTGCCATTACTGAAGACAATCTTATAAACTCTCTTCTATTCAATTTCGTAGACATTTATTTCCTTTTTCTGATATAATCCTGAAATTATATCAAGTATGAAGCTCTCTGAGAAGAAGGCACTTTAATGTAAACAGGTAACCTTTTCGTTGCTTTTACGACTAAATTGTACTCTTACAAGAGAATAAAATTTTGAAATTTAGGAAATTTATGTATTTATTTAATGAAAAATCTTATAAATGTTCACTTGAAGCTGCAATGGATGTGCTTGGCGGGAAATGGCGTTCACTAATTTTATGGCACTTAATAGAAGGAAAACTAAGATTTTCTCAAGTTCAAAAAATAGTTCCTGGAATTAGCAAAAAGGTCCTATCTGAGCATTTAAGAATTTTAGAAAAAAATGGTTTGATTATAAGAACAGTTTACCCAACTGTTCCTCCAAGTGTAGAATATGAAATAAGTCCTACTGGAAAATCTTTGGCAGATATTTTAGACCAACTTGAAAGGTGGGGAAGAAAAAATTTATATGAGAATGGAACTTCACCTGAAACTTGTCCTTCAAAAAATGTTGATAAAGAGTAATATTTTTTACTTTTTATCACACTCTTGCGCTATTTCATAACCAGCATCAACTACTGCTTGTATCTCTTCTTGAGGGCTTTTGCCTACAGTTGTTAAATAGTCACCTACAACAATAGAGTTTGCGCCATGTTTGAAAACATCATATTGTTCTTCTTCAAACATCACTTCTCTTCCTCCAGCAATCATAATTTTATGTGCGTTTGGAACCATAGTTCTTGCTAGTGAAATAAGTTTAAAAGCTTCTTCTTTTGTTATTGAGTTTTCAACTATTGGTAAAGCTTCATTTGGATGAAAAAAATTAATAGGCACAGTCATAGGATCAAGTGAGGCAATTGCTTCAAGCATAGAAACTCTATCTTCTTGCGTTTCACCCAAACCAAAAATTCCACCACAAATAAGTTTTAGTCCTGCCTCTTTTGCATTTAAGCAAGTTTGATATCTTTCATCCCAATCATGAGTTGTACAAATCTTGCCATAAAAATCTCTTGAAGTCTCTAAATTGTGGTTATAGTTATCAACTCCTGCAGCTTTTAGCTCTTTTAGTTGCTCTAGTGTTGCTGTACCATTACAAGCAATTATTTTTAAACCTAAATTCTCTTTTTTAACTGCTCTTGCAGCTTCACAAACAAACTTAAGTCTTTTAGCATCTAAGCCTTTTCCTGCTGTTACTAAACAAAACCCAACTGCTTTATTTTCTTTTGCTTGAATTGCTTCTTTTACTATTTGCTCAATCTCTTTTCTTTTATATCTTGCAATATCGGCTTTATATCTTACGCTTTGCGTACAAAATTTACAATCTTCATTACAAGTACCACTTTCTATGTTACTAATAGCACAAAAGTAAATCTTTTTATTTTCGTTCATATCGTATCTCTTTTTTTGTAAATTCTTTTTCGTTTAAAGTTCTAAAGTAATAGTTTACTAAATATTGTGTTGGAGTTATTTCTAAAAGTACACACTCAACTTTTGAATACTTTCTTCCACAGACTTCACCTGAATTTAAAAATAGTGTTCCATTTACAAACTCTGACTCAAAAATATGAGTATGTCCATAAATAACTACATCGCTATCAGCGTTTAAATACATGGGTAAATGCATAAGCTTAAAACTTGTATCTTCTATTTTAAAATAGTATGGCTCACTATGAATATTGTAATCATCCATATAAGAATACATTGCACCATCATTATTTCCAAAAACCGCAACATAAGGTAAATTTGACTCTTTTAGTTGGTCTAAATTCTCTTTTAAACAAACATCGCCTGCGTGGATTAAATACTGTGCACCCTGTGATGTTAAAAGTTCAATGCACTCTTTTGAATAGTTACTTTCAAAATGTGTATCTGAGATTACCCCTATTTTCATCTATTACTTCTCTTTTTTAGAGGTTTTCTTAGCAGGCATTTTTTTTGCAGGTGCCTTTTTTGCTGTTGTTTTTTTCTCAGCACTTTTTGTAGTAGTCTTTTTAGCTGTGCTTTTTTTGCCACCCTTTGCATCGTTTTCAATAATCTCTAAACACTGCTCTAGTGTTAAATCTTCGGCTTCTACACCTTTTGGAATTTTATAGTTTTTTCTTCCTTGTTTTATATATGGACCATATTGCCCTATTAAAACCTGAATTTTCTCTTTTTCAAAAACTTTAATAGTTGATTTCTCTTTTGCATCATCTAGCTCTTTTATAAGCTCTAGTGCTCTTGGTAATTCTATAGTATAAGGGTCATCTGTTTTTAAAGAATAAAACTTTGTTTTTATTTGTAAATAAGGACCAAATCTTCCAATATTTGCTTTTATTTCCTCACCAGCTTGTGTTTGTCCAACAACTCTTGGAAGAGTAAATAAAAACAGAGCCTCTTCTAGCGTTATTGTATCCATATTTAAGTGCGCTGGGATTGCTACAAATTTTGGCTTCTCTTCATCTTCTTTGGTTCCAATTTGCACAAATGGTCCAAATCTTCCAACTCTAGCACTTATTGGTTTTCCAGATTTTGGGTCAATTCCTATTTCTCTAATTTGAGCATAATCACTTCTTTCAATGCTCTCTTCTTTTTCATCAATACTCTTTTTAAAGTCACCATAAAACTCTTTAAGTACTTCTTCCCATGCAATTTTTCCTTCAGCAATTTCATCAAACTCTTCTTCTATTTTTGCAGTAAATCCAAGGTCAACTATTTCAGGAAAGTGGTCAGTTAAAAAACTATTTACAATCTCACCTGTTGGAGTTGGTAAAAGTTTTTTCTCTTCTGTTATTACATACTCTCTTGCTTGAATTGTTGAAATTGTAGGAGCATAGGTTGATGGTCTTCCAATACCTTCTGATTCTAGTTTCTTAACAAGCGAAGCTTCTGTATATCTTGCAGGGGGTTTTGTAAAATTTTGTTCACATTCAAGATTTTCTAATTCTAAAACTGTTCCTTCTTTTATATTTGGAAGTATTTTTTCACTACTATCTAAAGCGCTTTCGGGATTATCACTTCCTTCAGTATAAGCTTTCATAAATCCAGCAAAAACTATTCTTTGACCTTTAGCTTGAAACTCTAGTTCTTTGTTTTTCCCAGCAACTATTTTGTATGTAGTATTTGCAACTTTTGCAGTTGCCATTTGAGTTGCCACTGTTCTTTTCCAAATTAAAGAATACAGTTTGTACTGAGAAGGTTCTATAAACTCTTTTATTTGAGATGGTCTAAGTGCCATATTTACAGGTCTTATTGCTTCGTGTGCTTCTTGAGCACCCTTTGATTTGCTTTTATAAACTCTTGGTTTAGCTAAAGAATACTCTTTCCCATAAACCTCTTCTACCACCTCTTTTGCAGCTTTTGTTGCAACATCTGAAAGGTTTAGTGAGTCTGTTCTCATATAAGTAATTAAACCACCTGAATGGTTTGGAATATTTCCAACATTTCCTTCATAAAGTTGTTGAGCAATAATCATTGTTTGCTTTACAGAGTAACCTAATTTTCTACTTGCTTCTTGTTGTAGTGTTGAAGTTGTAAACGGAGCTGCAGGAGTTCTTAAACTCTCTTTTTCTTCAATCTCATTTAATACAAAATTCCCTTGATTAATAGAATTTTCTATCTCTCTAGCTTCTTGCTCATTTGATATTTTTTTTGCTTTTCCATCAATTTTTTCTAAAACTGCTTTTAATTCTGGGTTTATAAAATCACTTTTAATTTTCCAAAACTCTTCAGGGATAAATGCTCTTATTTCATTTTCTCTATCAACTATAATTTTAACAGCAACACTTTGAACTCTTCCAGCACTTAAACCATATCGTACTTTTTTCCAAAGTAGTGGTGAAAGTTCATACCCCACTGCTCTATCTAAAATTCTTCTTGCTTGTTGAGCATCCACTAGGTTTTGGTTAACTTCTCTTGGGTTTTTA
>CAYJFN010000098.1:0-6670 GCA_964369325.1 uncultured Arcobacteraceae bacterium | reverse complement strand
TATTTGGTGTCGTTTATATGAAATACTCTTTATTTATACTTTCATTGTTCTTGTTCATTGGTTGTACCAAAGATAAAGAGCCATACTACCCAACTAGTGAGGAGCTAATCGGTAAGCGATTTGCTCGCACCACTACGTATGTTGAGTTTTTCTCTGTTGACTCTGTCATGTGGATGATAAACACTTATCGCGAATCTCCTACAATATACCGAGCAAAGTATCGTCTATCCGAAAATAAAGTTTTTTTCGAGGTAAGTGACACAACTCGGGTAGATTATAATAATCCAACTACTGGTTACACATCATTTACCAAGACGTACTATTATGATAGTTTCGAGGGAGTTCTTCAAGATGAAAATACCATTTTTGCCACTATGAATCACTCCTATGAAGAACGTGTCGAGGATAAATATACAAACTCATATGGTGGATTAAAAACAAGCTTCGACTTATACTATACAGAGTAATATACTAACATATATTATTAGGTTAACGAAAAATAAGAATCGAATTTAGGTTTGTCATAGCTATGCTATAACACTCCTAAATTCGATTTTGTATATATTGCATGGTACGTACACCAAAAAATCCTATTGTTGGTTACTACAACTATATTGTCGCTAATGCGCCCAAAAGGTTAATGATTTTAATAAGGTAGCACAAAGGCTAAAATGAAAAAAAGGCGAGTTGCCCCGCCTTAAATGTTTTCACAACGGAATAATCCTTATTGTGAATTGCTTCAAAATTGTACTACAAATATATGTATTAAAATTAATTATACCAAATAAATAATTAATTTGGTGCGATTTTTGTATATTTATATTTTGATTTAGAATAGAAACCAAATTGTAAATATATGAAACGAGTCTTAGGATTAGATTTAGGATCTGCAAGTATAGGATGGGCAATTATCGATGAGGTTGAGCTAGGTAGTAGTGAAACACCTAAGATAGTGGCACTCGGGAGTCGAATTGTGCCCGAAGAGAGTACAACCATCGATAAGTTTGTGAAAGGTCAAGCAGCATCAAAATGTGCTGTAAGAACAGAAAGGCGTGCTGCACGTAGAGGTATAGATAGGTATCAGCTAAGGCGAGAGCATTTGACTAATTGGCTCAGAGAGCGTGATTTTTTGCCAACAGAGTTTGAAATTAAACTACCTGCAATAGAGTTATGGGGTTTGCGTAGTAAAGCTGTTAATGAAAAATTATCACCTCGTGAGCTAGGGCGTGTTATATACCATCTTAACCAAAAACGAGGTTATAAATCCTCAAAAGAAGATGCAGCCGATAATAAGCAAAGCGATTACCTAAAAGGTATTGCCGATAGATATGCCGATATTTCCGATAAAGAAATAACGATTGGGCAATTCTTTCACAACAATATAGTAACCGATTCTACCTATCGTTGTAAGGAGCAAATATTTCCTCGTAAAGCCTATATCGAAGAATTTGATACAATTATAAATTGTCAACGTCAATACTATCCACAGCAATTGACCGATGATTCTATTGATTTATTGCGCAATAGAATTATATATTATCAACGTCCATTAAAGTCGTGCAAGCACCTTATCTCTATGTGTGAATTTGAGAAAAGAGCCTACACTACAAATGATGGTCGTATAGTATACTCATCGCCACGAGTAGCACCTCGTAGCTCTCCAATTTTTCAGTACTGCAAACTATGGGAATCTGTAAACAACCTTTCGATAAGAGATAAGGATGGTAACTATCTTGATATTTCGGTGCAACAACGCAAAGACATGGTTGAGTTTATGAACTTTAACGAAAAGCTCAAACTCAATGATATGTATAAAATCCTAAATATTAAGAAAAAAGACGGATGGTGGGCAGGTAAAGCAATAGGTAAAGGTTTGCAGGGTAATACAACGCTTGTAAGCATTGCAAGTGCGCTAGAGGCACTCCCAAAGGAGAGAATTATCGAGCTAACTCGTTTTGATATAATTTACGAGGATTGGGTTGATAAACAAACTGGTGAGGTATTGCCAATAGTTTCGCCTGCTATTGAAAAAGAACCGCTATATCGTCTATGGCACTTAGTTTACTCTATTTCTGATAGAGATGAATTTGCTAGTGCTTTAGATAAACAGTTTGGTATCAGCGATGTCGAAACTGTTGAAAAACTGTTTAAACTCGATTTCGTAAAAGCTGGTTACGGCAACAAATCTGTAAAAGCAATTAGACGTATTATACCTTTTTTATCACAAGGTTTAATGTATAGCTATGCTTGCGAACGTGCCAACTTCCGCCATAGCGAGAGTTTGACAAAGCAAGAAAACTTAGATAGAGAACTGCAATCGACACTCAAACAACTTACTCGTAACGAGCTAAGGCAGCCAGTGGTAGAGAAGATATTAAATCAAATGATTAACGTTGTGAATAGTGCCATGAGCAACTACGGCGTTATAGGTGTAGATGGTGTTAAACGTTTTGATGAAATACGTATCGAGCTAGCGCGCGAACTTAAACAGTCGCAAGATGAGCGAAATGCTACCTCTTCTAATATATTTAAGAACGAGAAGAAAAATGCCGAATATGCATCGAAGATACTTGAACATGGTTTTAGTTCTACTCGCTCTCGCATACAAAAATATAAAATGTATGAAGAATCCAATCACTCCTGTGTCTACTGTGGTAAACTTATTAATATTAAAGAGTTTCTTTCGGGCTTTGATGCCGAAGTTGAGCATATTGTACCAAGAGCTATGCTCTTTGATGATAGTTTCTCAAATAAAGTTTGTTCGTGCCGAGATTGTAATAAAGAAAAAGGTAAACGAACAGCATTTGACTATATGTCTACAAAAGGTGACGTAATTTTTGGTGATTATAAAAGCCGTGTAAAAGATCTGTTTGACAGCAAAAAAATAAGCAAAACAAAATATGAGCGTTTATTGATGGCTGCCGAAGCTATACCCGAGGATTTTATTTCTCGCCAGCTTAGAGAGAGTCAGTATATAGCTCGCAAAGCAAAAGAAATTTTGCAACAAGTGTGCCGTAATGTTAGTGCTACTAGTGGCGGTGTTACCGATTTTATACGTCATGTATGGGGTTGGGATAAAGTTTTGCATGATCTGAATTTTGATAAATACGAATTTGCAGGCTTGGTTGAAGATCATCAATATATTCACCGTGGGGCAACTCACACCGAGAAAAGAATCACTGGATGGAGCAAACGAATGGATCATCGCCATCATGCTTTAGATGCATTAGTAATTGCATCTACTAAACCATCGTTTATTCAGCGTATTAATAGATTGAATACTCAAAGAGATGTAATGTTCTCCGAAATAGAGAAACAAGGTGTTGAATTTAAAGAGAAACATAATTTACTAACAAAATGGGTGAAAATACAGCCACATTTCTCTACTGACGAAGTTCGTGGGGCTATCGCATCTATTTTGGTTTCGTTTAAGGCAGGCAAGAAGGTTGCAACCATTGGTAGACGCTTTGTCGAAAAGGGAGGCAAACGAATTATGGTGCAAGACAATATTGTTGTACCTCGTGGTGCATTGAGCGAAGAAAGCGTTTATGGTACAACAACAAAATTGGTGCGAGACAAAAAGGGTAGAGTAGTAAAGAAGCAAGAATATGTTATAAAATATCCGCTTAGCTCTATAACAAAAAAAGACCTTGATTCTATTGTTGATAAAGGCGTGCGCCGTGTTATCGAAAAGCGTTTAGCCGAGTTTAATGACGATGTAAAGAAAGCGTATGTCGAGCCATTATTCCATGACAAAGGTGCAAAACGACAGATTCGCAGCGTTAGATGCTACACCGGTTTATCGGCTGTTGTTCCTGTAAAGTATAATCAAGATGGCAAAGCTATTGGTTTTGTAAAGCCCGGTAACAATCACCATGTTGCTATTTATAGAGATAGGGATGGCAAACTGCAAGAGCACGTAACAACTTTTTGGCATGCTGTTGAGCGCAAAAAGTTTGGTTTGCCAGCTATAATTACAGATCCTAGCGATGCATGGGATAAGGTTCTTAATAACGATAAAGTGAACAATGCATTTTTAGACCTTTTACCCGATGTTACTTGGACTTTCGAGAACTCAATGCAGCAAAACGAAATGTTTATTATGGGTATGGATGAGAGTGAATACCAGTTTGCTATTGATAATAGAGATTATGCTTTGTTGAGTAAGTATTTGTATAGAGTTCAGAAATTGACAAAAGGAATTTACTATTTTAGGCATCATCTAGAAACAACAACAGATGATAAGTATGGTGACAAGCGAGAGAAAAATGAGACACTTTCACGTAAAATAGGAAAGATGATATGTATAAGTAGCTTAAAAACATTGATTGAAAATAACCCTCGTAAGGTAAGAATAAACGTATTAGGCGAAATTATTCCGATATGATAAAACGCACACTATATTTTGGCAGCCCTGCCTATCTTAGTGTAAAAAATAGCCAACTGGTTATACATCTGCCCGAGGTGGTTAACAACGAGACACTATCAGCCTCCACAAAGAGGGAGGCTGAACGTCTTGTGCCTATCGAAGATATTGGAGTTGTGATACTCGATCATAAACAAATAACTATAACACAAACAGCCATTTCACAACTGCTCGATAATAATAGTGTTTTTATTTGTTGCAACCCCAAGGGCATGCCTACGGGCCTAATGCTCTCATTAGATGGCAATGTGGTTCAAAGCGAACGTTTTCGCCATCAAATTGACGCCTCATTACCTTTGAAGAAACAACTTTGGCAACAAACTATACAGCAAAAAATAGCTAATCAAGCTGCTGTCCTCAAAGAGTGCCGAGATGTCGAGGTGCGCAATATGCAAAAGTGGAGTACAAGTGTTAGAAGTGGCGATCCCGATAACCTTGAAGCTCGTGCAGCGGTATACTATTGGGCTAATTTGTTTGATAATTTTATCAGAGACCGTGATGGTGCACCACCCAATAATTTACTGAACTACGGCTATGCTATTTTGCGTGCTATTGTTGCTCGCTCGTTAGTAGGCAGTGGTTTACTCCCTACACTAGGTATTCATCACCACAATAGATACAATGCTTACTGTCTAGCCGATGATATTATGGAGCCCTATCGCCCCTATGTCGATCGTTTGGTTTTTGGCTTATTGAGCGAAGGTTTCGATATTTCAAAACTAACACTTCAACTAAAATCACGCCTACTTTCGTTACCAGTTGTTGATGTTGTTATCAATGGTCAAAAAAGTCCTTTAATGATAGCCATGGGACAGACAACAGCATCGCTATATAGGTGTTATAGCGGAGAATCTAGGCGTATAATTTACCCTATAATATAGTCGAGGATAATGGATAGAATAAGTGAATATCGAATTATGTGGATACTTGTATTTTTTGATCTCCCTACGGCAACAAAAAAGGAGCGTAGAGCTTATGCCGATTTTCGTAAAATGCTACTTAACGATGGTTTTACGATGTTTCAATTTTCTATCTATGTTCGCCATTGCCCGTCACGAGAAAATGCAGATGTTCACATTAAAAGAGTAAAAGCATCCTTGCCCTTGCTTGGCAAAGTTGGTATATTATCTATAACTGATAAACAATTTGGGCAAATCGAAATTTTTTTCGAGCAACGGCAAGCTCAAGGCTGTCAGCCAGTGCAACAGTTAGAGTTATTCTAGTTAATAGAAAATAAGAAACCACCGCATTAGCGGTGGTTTCTTATTTAAGTCACATTCTTTTTTATTTTCTGTATGCTCCTGCAATGTTTTGGTTCTTAATTCTTTGCATAGATCCTAATGGACTTAATATGTCAAAGATACAATTTTGAAAGCAATTTACAACGAGTCACCGACACTATAAGATACGCCTTGTAATGGACTTAATATGTCAAAGATACAATTTTGAAAGCAATTTACAACACGCCCATAAGCAGGTCTGAACTCGTCTCGAATGGACTTAATATGTCAAAGATACAATTTTGAAAGCAATTTACAACATATTGAAAATGTATACGAGAAAGATTTAAAATGGACTTAATATGTCAAAGATACAATTTTGAAAGCAATTTACAACTATACTTCATTATCGTATATTTTATACTTAAATGGACTTAATATGTCAAAGATACAATTTTGAAAGCAATTTACAACCATTTGCTCGGCCTCGTCCTCCGAGTATTCAATGGACTTAATATGTCAAAGATACAATTTTGAAAGCAATTTACAACATATCGTCAGTTAGCGACACCGTGCCGCCAAATGGACTTAATATGTCAAAGATACAATTTTGAAAGCAATTTACAACAACAATCGAAAGATATTGTTCTTGCGGGATAATGGACTTAATATGTCAAAGATACAATTTTGAAAGCAATTTACAACGTACAAAGGATGGTATACTGGCAAAGGCATAATGGACTTAATATGTCAAAGATACAATTTTGAAAGCAATTTACAACTTATACTTGCATCAATCTTTTTCTACGTGGAATGGACTTAATATGTCAAAGATACAATTTTGAAAGCAATTTACAACTTCTGTGTATATTTTGTTTCGTAGGTATGTAATGGACTTAATATGTCAAAGATACAATTTTGAAAGCAATTTACAACTAGTAAGCGATACTATACCTATAATAATCGAATGGACTTAATATGTCAAAGATACAATTTTGAAAGCAATTTACAACAAATAACATAA
>CAYJFN010000097.1:0-6691 GCA_964369325.1 uncultured Arcobacteraceae bacterium | reverse complement strand
GCAGCTCTAGCTGCAGTTGTAAATGTTCCAAATCCAATAAAGCTTACAGAATCACCTTTAACTAAAGACTCAGTAATTGTTTCTAATACAGCATCAACTGCACCTTTTGCATCTTTTTTAGATAATCCAGCTTTTGCAGCAACTGCATCAATAAATTCAGCTTTGTTCATTGAAAAACTCCTCTTTTAAAATTAAGTTGCGTTACTTTATAGTATATAACCTTTAGAAAAGCTAAAATTTAAGGGGTTTCTCGTACTTTATGAAGATTTTATGTTGTTTTTTAGTTAAAAGAAGATTTTATACTTAAAAGCCTACAGCTATTTTCTAAAATCGCAACTTTTTTTACAAGCTCATGTAGGTCCCTATCATAGATATAAGTGCCTATTCCTTTTATTATCATTATTTTTGAATTATTCTCTTTAAGGTGTTTTGTAATTTCAAGTGCATTTCTATCATACCAAGTTGAATAATCACCTGGGTCAATAATATCTATACTTCCAAAAGTAGTTTTACCAAAAAAATCTTCAAACTCAATTTTATTGTGTTCAAAAGTATATGCAGTTGTATAAATAGGAACTCCAAATGCAATAAATTTTGCATCATGGATATGTGTGTAAATTGAAGCATGAATAGCTGAATCAATACTTGCAGTTTTCCAACGATGGTCTTTTTGATAAGTATTTAAATAACAAAAAGAGTCTTCACACATTTCATCAAAAATAGCATCAGCTTTATTGATTAAAAAATTATTATGGTCAACTTTAGCAGATATTGCACCATGATAAATCCCAAAAAAGTTTTTTCTAAACATTGTTAAAGATAGGTCGCTAAGAAGTTCTATGGTTTTTTTCTCTGCCATTTTAAATGCCTTAAATTAAAATTTGGATATTATACAAAAAAATATATAAGGATGCTTTGAATGAATATACCACATATTCCTGTGCTTTTTGATGAAGTTATAAATAGTTTTAAAGAGGTAGATAATGGGTATATTATAGATTGTACTTTAGGATATGCAGGACATAGTGAAGGTTTGTTAAAGCAAAACGATATTGTTAAGCTTATTTGCAATGACCAAGATGAAGAAGCACTTTCTTTTTCAAAAAATAGATTAAAACCGTTTGAAAATAGGGTGATTTTTAACAAAGGGAATTTTGAAACTGTTTTAGAAAAATTTAAAGAGTATCCTATTAAAGGAATTTTAGCAGATATTGGGGTTTCATCACTACAACTTGATAAGCAAACTAGAGGTTTTGGTTTTGAAAGTCCAACTTTAGATATGAGAATGAATCAAGAACAAATCTTAGATGCTTCGTTTGTAGTAAATCATTATTCTCAATTTGACTTAGAAAGAGTTTTAAAAGAGTATGGTGAAGTTAAAGAGTATAAAAAAGCAGCTTCATTAATAGTTCAAAATAGACCTTTTAATAGTTCTAAAGAGTTAGCGACTTTTTTAGCAACTAAAATGCATAAAGGTAAGATTCATCCTGCAACACTTATTTTTCAAGGAATTAGAATCGAAGTAAATGATGAACTAGGAGTTTTAGAAAGACTGTTTGACTCTATCGAAGTAGCTAAACCAAAAGACTGTTTGGTAGCAATTATCTCTTTTCACTCGTTAGAAGATAGAATTGTAAAAAACTATTTTAAAAAATGGAGTAAATCTTGTATTTGTCCTGAAGGCGTTTATAGATGTGAGTGTGGAAATAACAATGCTTTGGGAAAAATCATAACAAAAAAGCCAATTATTCCAACACAACAAGAGATTAAGCAAAATGTTAGAAGTAGAAGTTCAAAGCTAAGGATTTTTAAATTTGATTAAGTTAAATGATAAAAATACAATTTGGATAGTTGTTTCAATTTTAGTTATTGTACTCTCTTTATATTTGCCAAAAATATATTTAAGAAATAATATTTATTATATTAGTAGGGACATAAATAAGCTACATGATCACTATAGTTCACTAAAAGAAGAAAACTTGTTTTTGCAACAACAATTAGAAGATATGAAGTTTAAAAACCAAATTATGGATTCTTTGTTGATTGATAATGTTAAGGTACAATAATGATACGCTTGCTTATTGAATTTTCTTTAAAAAAACCGATTTTAAATCATGCATTACTTTTATTTTTACTTGTATTATCAGTTTTGGCATATTTGAAAATACCAAAAGAGATATTTCCTCCATCAGTTTTAGATGCTGTTACAATAACAGGAAGTTATCCTGGTACTAGTAGTGATATTTTGGATAAAATGGCAGTTGAAGAGATAGAAGATGAATTATCAACTATTAGTGAAGCAAGTAAAATAACAACAACTATAAAAAGTGGATATTTTAATATAAAAATTGAATTAAAAGATGGTTTTAAAACTTCAGATGTTCTTGATGATGTAAAAGATATTGTTTCTCAAGTAAAAGCTGATTTACCAGCAGATATGGATGAACCAGTTGTAAAAGCAGTAACTCACAATTTCCCTCTTATAACAGTTGCAATTTATGCAGATGAATCAAAAGAAAAACTTTTAGAAGTTGCAGATGAACTAAAAGCTAAATTTTTAAAATACAAAGATTTAAGTGAAGTGACAATTTTTAGTGATAGTGATAAAGAGTTGTTAATTTCATTTGATGAAAATAAAATAGATGCTTTTGGTTTGGATAAATTAGCTGTAATAGATGCAGTAAAATCAGCAAGTGCAATCTTTCCAGTTGGAATTGTAAAAGATAGTAAAAAACACTACTACTTAAGTACATATAATGGCGAAAAAGATATTGAAGCAATAAAAAATATAAAGATAAAAATAGGTGATATTTCTGTATATTTAAAAGATATAGCAGATGTTAACTTTCAATTAGCAGATGTAGATACTATTTCTCATTTTCAAGGCAAGCCAAATATATCTATTGGAATTAATAAAAGTAAAAGTGGAGATGCGATTTATCTAGTAAAAGAGATAAAAAATATTTTAAAAGAGCAAAAAGAGATTTATCCAAATTTAGAATTTCAAACATATACAGATACTTCTGTTTGGATTAAAAATAGACTCAATACTGTTGTTTCAAATATTTTATTCGGGCTTTTTTTACTATTTTTGGCACTCTTTTATTTTATAAATTCAAGAATTGCTTTAGTCGTAGCAATAGGAATTCCAACTTCATTTATGATAGGGCTTGTATTTGCAGAGTTTTTTGGATATAGCTTAAATATGCTTTCACTGCTTGGTGCATTAATAGCTCTTGGAATGATAGTTGATGAAGCTATAGTTGTTGGAGAAAATATCTATAGACACATGGAGATGGGAAAAGATAGATTTCAAGCAACTGTTGATGGAGCAGTAGAGATGTTTCCAGCAGTATTAACTGCAACTGCTACAACAGTTTTTGCATTTTTACCAATTTTACTAATGAGTGGCGAAGTAGGGGTATTTATGCAAGTTCTTCCTATTATGATTACAATTTTACTTATAAGTTCACTTCTTGAAGCATTTTTCTTTTTGCCACTTCATGCAAATCATCTTTATGTAGTTAATAAAGAGGATAAACGTTCTGAAAAAATTTGGGATTATAACAAAAAGATTTATCATTCAATTTTAAAGATTATTTTAAACAATAAGTACAAAAGTTTAATTGCGCTTGTTGCTTCTATTGTTTTAGTTTCATTTGTACTTTTTAAACATACAAAATTTCAATTTATGCCAACTTTTGACACTACGCAAGTTTACGTATCTGGTTCTGTTGGGGTTGGTAATTCAATTGAACAAACAGAACAGAAAGTTTATGCAATAGAGAGACTTCTTTTAGAAAAAATAGATTTTAAAACTGACATTAGCTCAATTAGTTCTGTTATTGGAATGAAGCTAGATGGCAAAAATCAGCCACAAAATGAGGAGTTCTATTTTCATATATTTGTCGATTTGCACGAAAGGGCTCCTCAAAATTTGTTTGATAAGTATATAAATCCATATTTGTCTTTAGAATATGATGATACAAATATGACAAGACATAAAAGTGCTCAAGAGATTGAAGAAGAGATAAAAGTAGTATTAAAAGATTTAATAAATAGTAAAGAGTATGAAGAGTTAAATATTTTTTCACTAAAAGCTGGAATTGTGGAAAACGATATAGAAATAGCAGTTATTTCATTATCAGATGAAAAAACGAAAGATGCCATTTTAAAACTTCAAGATAAATTATCTTCAATCAATGGTGTATCAAATGTTGCAAATGATTTATTAGAAGGTAATCAAGAGATAAAATTTAAAGTAAACTCTTATGGTTATGATTTGGGAATAAATGAAGAGTATATAATTTCTAGTTTAAGACCATACTATTTTAAAGGCTCTTACTCTAAGATGTTTGATGAAAAAGGAATAGTAGAAGTTGTATTTCAAAGTAAAAATAAAGATATAGTGCAAAGCTTAGAAAACTTTAAAATCACAATTCCTAGTACACAAACGCAAGTCTCGCTCAAAGATGTAGTTACATTTGTAAATCAAATAGCATATTCTCAAATTTTTAAAGAAGACAATCAAAGAATAAGAACAGTTACTGCATCACTTAATGATATTACATCTTCGGAAGTTTTTGAACAACTTCAAAATACACTTGATGAAATTAAAAAAGATGTTACAATAGTAATAAAAGGAGAAGAACAAGAGAATAAAAAAGTACAAAAAGAGATGAGTATAGCCTTTTTAATAGCGCTTATTTTAATCTTACTTTCACTAATTTGGATGTTTGATTCTATTGCTAAGTCTTTGATAATTCTTTCAACTATTCCATTGAGTATTTTAGGAGTATTAGTTGGACACTTTATTTTAGGGATTAATCTTACAATGCCTAGTCTTATTGGAATGGTTGGTCTTGCTGGAGTTATTGTAAACGATGGAATTATAATGATGGATTTTATAAAAAATGCAAAAAATATAAAAGAGGTAAAAGAGTTCGCTCTTTTTAGATTAAGACCGATACTACTAACTTCTATTACGACAGTTTTAGGACTTTTTACACTAATGTTTTTTGCATCTGGACAAGCACTTATATTACAACCAATGGCAGTTTCTCTTGGTTTTGGAGTAATGTGGGCAACTATTCTAAACTTATATTACATTCCACTTTTATATACAATTGTTTATAGACCTAAAGCAGAGTAATAACTTTGCTTTAGTTAAAAATAGTAATTCCTTCAACCCTATTAATTATAGAATTTTTTTCATCAAAATTTTCTAACTCTTTACCTAGTTCAAGAGTAGAAACAATAGCTTTTCCTATAATATTTCTACTCTCTTCTCCAAACTTGTCTTTTGTTTTATTATGAAAGACTAAAGGCTCATTTTCATTTGAAACTCCTACATATAGCATAATATGACCTTTAAGATAAATCAAAGTCAAAAATGGTTTTGAGTTTTTTACGATAAACTCTTTTTTCTTTTCATTAGTAAAATTTTTTAAATCATAATATTTTGATTGTTTTGCTTGAGAAGCAGAATTTCTTCCTAAAAATAATCCAAATGCTGCAAAATAATCTTTTGTTAAAGCTGAACAGTCTCTATAAGAAAGTGCTTCACCCCAGCCATATGGTTCATCTTTTAGTTCATTGATTATTTTATTTATATTTTCTTTGTTAAATTTAAGACTATTTTGAGCTAAAACATTACTACTATTTGGAATATTTACTGTTTGAATATAGCCATTTAAATTATGGTCTTGATTAACTACAAAAAAGTTTCCATAAATACTTTTTGGAAAAATTGTTCCAAGTTTTATAGTTTCTTTGTATTGATCTAATTTATAAATTGGAAAATTGTCTTTAATTGAGATATAAAAACTACTTTGTTTAAAAGTATCAATAATATTTTTATCTACAATTGCGATTGTATTTGTTGAAATAAATCCGCTTGCAAAACTAGATTCTGCATAAGCCCAAGCTTTATCTTTAGTAAAATGAGAGATAATTATAGGTGTATTTATCTTGATTCCACTATTTTGGTTATAGTCAAATGGAAAACCTTCTCCTGGTTTTGTAGGATTATAAAAAATTGGTTGATTTGTAGGAAAAACTCTTAAATTACTGTTTTTAATTGTAATAGCTTTTAGATTTTTTGTTGAAAATTCATCAAAGTTTGCGTTATCCAAGTGATTTTTAAACCATTTTTGAGGTATTTTTTTATAATTTGCTCCATAAACAGTTCTTTTGCTATAAACTGCTCCCCACAAGGCATCAGCTTTTCTTATACTAATTTTTGTTTGCTCCCACGGTCTAAAATGTCGCTCATAAAGGTTTTGATTTATTATAATTGGTAAGTTTTCAAAGTTTTTTGAATAGTTATTTAGATTTTGATTTGGTAGTTTTATATCATTTGTTTGAACATTTTGCTTATAACTACAAGCAGAAAACATAAATATAATAGATAAAATAGTAATATTTTTGATAAAATTTTTTATCATTTCTTTGCCTTTAAAATTTTTGTGATTGTACAATAATATTGTTATAGTCATACTTAGTTTTTATTAGAATGTTGATATAATCTTTATATAAATTATAAGGTGTATTTATTTATGTTGCAACTACTTGTACAAAAAGAGATATTTGAAGATATTATTACAGAAAAACAAAAAATTGTAGAGAAACAAGTAAGTCAATATTGGAAAAAAGAGTTGTTAGATATCTCTATTGTTGATGATAAAATTCA
>CAYJFN010000096.1:0-6705 GCA_964369325.1 uncultured Arcobacteraceae bacterium | reverse complement strand
AGCTAAAAGAGGTTCAATCTCTTCTTGCATAGCTCCCATTATTGCTAATTTATTCATTTATACTCTCCAAGGTTTGTTCTAATGTTTTCATATCACTTACATTTAAAGTAGGGATTTTTGTAATTTTTCTATTTAATCCTTTTAAAACAATTCCATTTCCAAATTCAATTAAAAAATCAACTTCATTTGCATAAGCTTCAACACTATGTTTATATTTTACAGGTGAGATTAATTGCTTACATAGTAATTCAACTGCTTCTTCTTTAGTATTATATTTTTTTGCAGTTACATTAGAAACAACACCAGTTTCGAAATCATTTGAAACAAACTCTTGTAAGTATGGAGTTAAATTTTCAACTGCTGATTTTAAAAGCACACAATGACTTGCTACACTCATATCAAGTACAATTGCTCTTTTTGCACCTGCTTGTTTAAATGTATCAACTAAAGATTCTAAATCTGATTTAATTCCTGCAAGCACTAACTGACCATCCATGTTATAATTTGCTGGCCAAACTTTTTTTCCTAAAGTTTGTTGTTCTGCGCATATATTTTCAACTGTTTCATCGTCTAATCCTACAAGAGCCATCATACCTGCACCACCATTTGAACAAGCTTCAGTCATAAACAACCCTCTTTTATGTACAAGTTCTATAGCATCTAAATAATTAATTGCACCACTTGCTACTAATGCTGAAAACTCTCCCAAAGAGTGTCCAAGTACAAACTCTGGCTTTAAATCACATTTTGTTTTAAATATTTCTAATGCAATCATGCTAACTAATAAAATAGCAGGTTGTGTATACTCTGTTTTACTTAAATTTTCATTTTCTGTAAATAATAGTTCTTCAAAGTTAATCCCTAATCTACTACTTGCATTTTTAATCATCTCTTGCGCTATTTGGCTGTTTTCAAAAAATTCTTTTCCCATACCAATACTTTGGCTACCTTGTCCTGGAAAAATAAAAGCAATCTTTTTCATGTGTTACCTTGATAAAAAATTAATAGTTTAAAACTATTTACAAAATTTAGTTCCTAAACTTTATAAATAGTTTTGCCCAAGAGTAATTACTCTTGGGCAAAAGTTAATATTTGATATTTAGTAATATTAATGGCAACCACATCCACCATGTGAGTGCTTTTCACCGCCGCAGCATCCTTCTCCAGATTCGTGACCTTCTCCACCACAACATCCATCTGATGAACCATGTCCATGTCCTCCACAACATCCACCTGCTGGCATACCACCAACAAATCCTGTTTGAATTTCTTCTTCAGTAGCATCTCTTAAAGAAACAACTGATACATTAAACATTAAACTCTTACCAGCCATTGGGTGGTTATAATCGATTGTTACTTCTTCATCATTGAATCCTTTAACAACCACTTGAACTGTTTCCCCATGTTCACCAGTTCCATATAAAGTCATACCTTCAGTTAACTCAATTCCTGCAAATTGATCTTTTGGTAAAGATTGAACTGCCTCATCATTATACTCACCATATGCATCTTGCGGTGCAACTAATACTTCTGCTGTTTCATTTAAAGACATTTCAACTAATTTATCTTCTAACCCAGAGATAATTTGCCCTTTACCACTTACAAATTCTAATGCTGGCATTCCAACATTTGTATCAAGTTGTTCACCAGTATTTGCATCTTTTAAAGTGTATTCAATTCCTATTACTTTTGTCATATTTTTTCCTTGTTTTAATTTAAATTGTTTAAGTTAGCATTTGCTGTTTTTGCTTCAGGAGAATTCGGATATACACTTATAAGTGTAGAATAAAAACTCGATGCATTTTCTAGATCATTTATTTTTTCAAAAGATATTGCACTATGAAGTAAAAGCTTTGGCATATACTCAGCCTTATCGTATAGCAAAGCAGATTTTTTAAAATTTGCTATTGCATCATTATATTGTTTTCTGTAGTACCATATTTCACCTAAATAAAAATTTGATTCTGCTGGTTTATAGTTTTTAGTAATCAAATTTTCAAAAATAGGAATAGCTTGTGTAAAATAATCTTTTTTAAAAAGATCTTTTGCTTTTTCTAATAGTTGAGCATTGCTTAAAGTAGCATCTTCTTTAGACAACTCTTTTTTTTGTACAGTTGTTTGTGATGATGTGTTTTTCACTACAAGTTTTTTAATTTGTTCAAATTCTGCTTTTGTAACAAATTGACTCATATTTGATTTAAACTCTTTTTCTGAAATGTAACTACTATTGATACTATTAATTGATTTTTCAAGTTTTGACATAGCTTGCTTTAATGCATCTATATTTTTATTGTTATTAGTATTGTTCTCTTCTTGTATTTGTAAGATTTGTCCAACCACAGTTTTTAATTTATCAATTTCTACAGTATTGATTTCATCTTTTTTTATTAAATCATTTAATTGCAAAACCGCTTCGTTTAATTTTCTGCTATCGCCTTCATAAATAGACTCTAGTCCATCTATTCTTTGGTTTACAGACTCAATAGTATTTGCAACTGTTTTTACTTTAGTATCTATGCTATTTAGTTCATTTTTATTTTTTAAAATATGCTTTTCTGTTGATGTTAAACCGTAAGGTTCATTTGAATTCAAATCACCTGCACCAAAAACAGAAACCTCTTGGGCAACTGCGATGGTGCTAAGTAATACAAAAAATAGTGTACTTTTCATATAATATTATGGTAGTAATTTATACTCAGCTCTTCTGTTTTTTTGCCAACATTCAGAAGTACTTTGTGTACAAACTGGATTGCTCTCTCCAAAACTTACTAAAGAAATATTATCCGCATTTAAACCATCAGCTACTAAAGCATTTTTAACTGCATTTGCTCTTTTTAAACCTAAAGCATAATTATATTCATCAGTTCCCCATTCATCAGAGTTTCCTTCAACTTTGAACTTTCCATTATATCCAGATAGTAATGCTGCATTTTGCTTAATAACTTCTCTCATTTCAGGTGAAATATCATACTTATTAAATGCGAAGTAGATAGACTGCAAGAATACTCTTTTCCCGTTAATCATAACATAAGAACCATTATCAGCCATTTCCATTTGATAATCAGTTTCTGTCATTGTTTCAGTTACTTGAACTTGGTTTAATGAATTATCAGAACTACTTCCTGTATTTGCACTTTGATTTGCATCTACAGTTACCTCTTTTTGACTACAACCAGTTATTAGTAAAGCTGCTACTAACAATGAATATATACCATACTGTTTCATAATTTTCTCCTTGTGAATTTGGGAAATTCTACACTATTAAAACTTAATTGTGTATTACATAATATTCCATTATTACCAATCAATTGACTGAATATTTCCTTTTTGCAAAGGAAAAAGAAACGATTTGTCATAATTCAATCGAACAATTCCTATTGAACTTCTGTTATTATAATTTTTTAAAAATAAAATAGATTCACCGTCATGTGAAAACTTTGGAAATTGGTTAGTTCCTGTTGCAGTTAATCTTTTTACAAAGTCATCTTGCGTAGAAATTAAGTATAAATTAAATGTATTTCTTGAAAATTCATTATCACTTTCTTTACTTGAATAAACAATAAAATTGTTATGTGCAGTTGCAGAAGAATTATTTCTGCCATGATAAACCAACCTAGCGACTCCTCTTTCTCCAATTTTTTGTGCAAAGATGTTTGGGTGCTTTAGCCTATCTGATACAAAAACCACTCTTGTGTCATTGTCAATAAAACTTCCTCCCACATCTATTCCTTTATAATCAGTTATTTTTGTTTTAATTTTTGTAAAAGTATCATAGAGATAAATATCTGGCTGATTTTGAGGAGACATTGTTATTAAAAGCTTTCTTCCATCGCTACTTACATCTGAAACTGAAATCATACCATCACTGCTTATTACATCATTAACTTGACCTGTATATAAATTTGTTTTCACAATTGTAGGATTTGCTCTATTGTAAGTCGTATAATAAAAACTTCTTTGTGAAGCATCTGCCCATTTTGGGAAAATATTTAGTCCGCCTCTTACAATAGTTTTTTGATATGCTAGAGTATAATCAGCTATTACTATTTCACTTTGTTTTGCATCTAAATATCTCGAAAAAATTACAAATTTATCCATCCACGAAATTGATGGTGCTTTCATATAGTCATTTATATCTATAGCAACTCTATGCGCTAGAAATGGATATCTATCATCTTTTGATGAGGAAAAAGATTTATTTAACACTAGGGTATCACTATTTATATCATACATTTTAACCAACAATAATATTCCATCAAAACTGCTTTGCTGTAAGCTAATATTCACAACTAAATCTAAATTTTGATTTCTTAATATAACTGCATTTGGTCTTTGATTAAATGAAAGCGGAACTACTTGTTCATTAATTTCAAAATGCCCACTTACTTCTAAATCTTTTTTTAAAATTTTTGCGATTTTTTCAAGTAATGGCTTATTCATATCATCAGTTGCAACATTCACACTTATTTTTGGTAATGATACTCCTTGTTTAATAATTTCCATTTGTGCATCAACTGCAAAAACATTTGTTATAAGAAAAAATGTTCCTACTATTACCCTTATTAAATTCTTCATTTATTATTCCTTTGATTTAAAAGTTATTTCTATATCAGTTTTTTTTCCTTTGTCATGCTTTGGATATAAAACTGCTGTTTGTTCGGTTAAAAAACTATTTAAATTTTCATCAAATTGTGAGTTACCTGAATATTGCAAAAATCTGTATTCAAATTTCCCATCACTATATATTGTAATCACTACTTTTGCAAATAGATTATCAATAATTACCCTTGGATTCCAACCACTAGATAATATTTCATATATTTTCGAATAGTATGGATCATTGCTATTTTGATTACTGCTTACTAATAATTTTGAGCTTGTTTTTTTAACTCCACTTAGTAGTTTTGACACAGAAACATCTTCATTTTTTGTCTGTTTTTCAAATTTTGCTTTGTATCTACTTGAAGTTAAATTTTTTTCTGTATTTGTTACAATTTCTTTTTTTACTGTTTTTGTATCTACTTTAACATTTGCAAATAAAGATTGAACATTGCCTGTAGTTTTAAGACTTTTAGAGACTGATTTTTTAACAATTTCTTCTGATTTTTGACTATTTTTTGTAATATTTTGTGTTACATTCTCTTTTCTATCTGTTTTATCATCTACAATAATATCAAGTTCTAATACAGTTGTTTTAACAAATGCATCAATTTTTTTAACATTGTGAGATTTTATGTATAAAATAAAAAGTAAAAAGAAGAATAAATATACACAAAAAGAAAAAATACCTGAGATATAAAAAAAATTTCTATCACTCATTCAAATCATCCATCAGTGATAAGGGAAATTTTGTAAAAACCTGCTTCTTTAACAGTTTTCAAAACAAAAACAATATCATCATATAACAAAGTTTTTTCTGCTCTTATATGAATTGATGTATCTTTATTTTTATCTTTTGAGAAAAGTACAAAACTATCAGGAAAGTTTGAATATTGATATTTATTTGTGTTTACATTTATTATTTTATCTCTAGTAATATGTATATTAATTTTTTGAGTATCTTCGATTTGTTTTGTTTTACTTCCTTTTGGAAGATTTATAGGTTCTTCAAACTCAATCACAGGTGCAGTAACCATTAGTATTGCAAGTAGTACTAGCATAATATCAACTAAAGGTGTGATATTTAAATCTGGTTTTTGATTAAAATCATACATCTATGATTTAGCCTTTAGAAACTATAATTTTTGCTTGAGCTTTTAAATATGTATCTAATTCATATATTTTTCGCACTAACATTTGATGAAAAGTATATGCAAATATAGCAACAAAAATTCCTGCAGCTGTTGCTACCAGTGCTTCAGAAATAGCAGGTGCAATAACAGAAAATCCAACTTTTGAGTGAGATGAGAATTTTGCAAATGATTCTAATATGCCTACAACTGTACCAAATAAACCAACAAATGGCGAAGTTGAAGAAATAATTGATAACCAAGAGACACCAACACTTGATTCTCGTACAATTGAAATTTCACAAGCACTTAACATCTCTTTAGTTACGTTTTGTGTTTTAATGCATTTGCTAAAACTTGAAAGTGGGCTAACACCTGAAGTTGTTTCTCTTAACATTAAAAATTCTAACGATTTTTTTTCTGAGTTAACTAAAGAGCTAATAGAAAGGTATCTGTATATGAATATCCAAAAAGTTATTATTAAATAAACAGAAAGTAGTGCTAATACAATAATTGTAATAGCACTACTGTTACTTAAATAATTTATTAGTAAATCTATCATTTATTTAAGCAAAAGAGTTAATTTTTGCTTCAACTGCTGCTAAAGAAACATTTGAATCTTTAACAGAATTAACTAACGCTTTAGCTGCTTCTATATTTTTAGAAGTTTCAGAACCTGCTCCTTGTGTTAAAGCAACAGCTCCATCAGCCAAAACATCTACTGAAGTTTCGCTAACTTTAACATGACCCCAGTTAATAGCAATAGCTTCATTTCCGTTTTCTTTTTCAATTACAATTACACCAACTGTTAAAGAAGATACTAGTGAAGCATGTCCAGCTAGTACTCCGAACTCTCCCTCTTTTCCAGGAAGAGTTACAGTTTTAACCCTATCATTAAAAATAGGACCATTTGGTGTAACAATTGATAATTTAATTGTATCCATCTTACGCCTTATGGTTTTATTTCATACTCTCA
>CAYJFN010000095.1:1683-6713 GCA_964369325.1 uncultured Arcobacteraceae bacterium | reverse complement strand
TTTTGCCAACAAGGCAAGTGTTTTCCAAAGTTATGAGCTGGAACAATATGCTCCCACTCTACTCTTAAGGCTCTTTCATTTATTTTGCCTTTTTTTGTAAACTCATTTCTTGGTGTATAAAACTTTACATCTTTAACAATAAGAGTTCTTTCTTTCCCATTTACTTGCTTTACTTCATAAGGGTTTCCACAATAAAAAGTGTATTGGTTGTCAAAATAGACTTTATTTAGCAATATTTTTTTTGATTTTGAAAATGTATTTGCATAGATATTGTTAGTAAACAAAATAGCAAATAGTAGTAATATTAATGTCTTATTCACAAGTATCTCCAAATTAAATATTTGGAAATATAATAAAAAAAAGCAAAAAATAAAATTAAATAACTTTTTAGTTACAAAAAAATCTCTATAAAATGCCAAAATAGTGTATATATAATAATTTTAAATGTTTTTAAAAGAAAAAATAACTAATTAAATTTAAAACACTATTTTGTACCAGATAATTTTAACAAAAGAATAAATTGATTTTTCAAAATTTAAAGAGATTAGAATATAGGAATAGTCCTATATTCTAGTTTTAAGTTAATTTAAAATGTGTTTGCAGGTACAAACACTTCACCTTTCATAATAACTCTTGCACTTCTACTCATAGTTGCTTTATCAACTATAAATTTTGAATTTTCTTCTTTTATAACTGCACCAACTTTTAGTGTACCAGATGGGTGTCCAAAAGTTACTGCATCTTTTTTCCCACCACCAGCAGCTATATTTACTAAAGTTCCTTCAATACAAGCAGCAACACCAATAGCAACTGAAGCAGTTCCCATCATTGCATGGTGAAGTTGTTGCATAGATAAAGCTCTTACATTTAAGTCAATATCACTTGCATTAATAGTTTTTCCACTAGAAGCATTATATGTAGCTTTTTTAGAGACAAATGCAATTTTAGGTGTATGTTGTCTTGTTTGAGCTTCATCTAAGTTTGAGATTAGTCCCATTTTTAATGCACCATAAGCTCGAATAGTTTCAAACTTTTTAAGTGCTTCTTTGTCTGAATTAATATCACCTTGAAGTTCACAACCACTATAACCTAAATCACTAGCATTTAGAAAAATAGTTGGAATACCAGCTGTTATCATAGTAGCTTTAAATGTTCCATATTCTGGAACTTCTAAATCATCTACTAAATTTCCAGTAGGAAATAGCTCTTCGCTAGGATCAACTGGTTCAGAAAACTCTAGTTTAATCTCAGCTGCAGGAAATGCAACACCATCAATTTCATAGTCACCTATTTCTTGCACAACTCCATTTTCTATAGGAACATAACAAAGAATAGTTTTTTTGATATTTGCTTGCCAAATTCTCACACATTGAATACCATCTTGCACAACATTATCAACTAAACCTTGAGAAATAGCAAAAGGTCCAACTGCAGAAGATAAGTTTCCACAGTTTCCAGACCAGTCCATAAAAGGTTTGTCAATAGATACTTGCCCAAAATAGTAGTCAACATCATGATTGTGTACGGAACTTTTACCAACAAGCACAGTTTTACTTGTGCTTGAAGTAGCTCCTCCCATTCCATCTATTTGCTTCCCATAAACATCTGGGCTTCCAACAACTCTTAGAAGAAGTTTGTCTTTAGCCTCTTGATTTGTTTGGCAAATTTGTGGTAAATCAGCAATATTAAAAAAAGTTCCTTTACTAGTACCTCCACGCATATATGTAGCTTTTACACTAATTTGAGGTTCAAAATTACTCACATTAAATCCTTATTTTGATGCTATAACATCTTTAGCAAATTTTTGTAAAATTCCACCAGCTTTATAAACTTCAACTTCTGCACTTGTATCAAGTCTGCATAAAACATCAAATTTTACTACTTCACCATTTGCTCTTTTCATAACAACACTTAAAGTTGTTCTTGGCTCAATATCACCTTCTATATCAAAAGTTTCACTACCATCAATGTTGTATGTGTGTCTTGTTTCACCATCTTTAAATTGAAGTGGTAAAACTCCCATTCCTACAAGATTTGTTCTGTGAATTCTCTCGATAGATTCAGCAATAAGCACTTCAACACCTGCAAGTCTTACACCTTTTGCAGCCCAATCTCTTGAACTTCCTTGTCCGTAGTTAGTTCCTGCAATAATAATTAAAGGTTGTTTTCTTTGTGTATAAGTCTCAATTGCTTCCCACATTCTTGATTCAACACCATCTGGCATAATTTTTGTTAAGCTTCCTTGTTTTATATTTCCATTTTCATCTTTAACCATTTCGTTAAATAGTTTTGGATTTGCTAAAGTCGCTCTTGAAGCAGTATGATGATCTCCTCTATGCGTTGCATAAGAGTTTAAATCTTCAATAGGTAGTCCCATTTTTATACAATACTCTCCACTTGCACTATTTGGCATAATTGCATTTGAAGGTGAAAGGTGGTCAGTTGTAATATTATCAGGAAACACTCCTAAAGGCCGCATATTTTTAAGTGCTGGCATTGACATATATTCATCTTCCCAATAAGGAGGTTTATTTATATAAGTTGATTGTGTATTCCATCTATAAAATGGCTCAACTTTAATATCTGCAAGAGCATTTCTTGCAAACATTGGTTCATAAATCTCACCAAACATCTCCGGTTTTACACAAGCTTTTTCAATTGCATCAATCTCTTCATCACTTGGCCATAAATCTTTTAGTTTTATATCATTTCCATTTTTATCAACTCCTAAAGAGTCATTTTCAATATCAAATCTAATAGACCCAGCTAGCGCATAAGCAATAACAAGTGGAGGTGAAGCTAAAAATGCCTCTTTTACATAAGGGTGAATTCTTCCATCAAAGTTTCTATTTCCAGATAAAACAGCAGTTGAATAGATATCATTATCTATAACTTCTTGTTGTATTTTTGGATCAAGTGCTCCACTCATACCATTACAAGTAGTACAAGCAAAACCAACTATTCCAAATCCTAGTTTTTCTAGTTCGCTTAAAAGTCCTGCCTCTTTTAAATAAAGTTCAGCAACTTTTGATCCAGGCGCAAGAGAAGATTTAACCCAAGGTTTTCTTTGAAGTCCTAGTTCATTTGCTTTTTTAGCAAGTAATCCTGCAGCTATAACATTTCGTGGATTAGAAGTATTTGTACATGATGTAATAGCAGCAATTAAGATACCACCATCAGGAATTTTAGCTCCATTGCATGCGTAATTTTTGATAATTCCTTCATCTTTTAAAGTTGTAGTAGGAACAAGTTTATGAGGTTTTGAAGGACCTGCTAAACTTCTTGTAACTTTTGTTAAATCAAAAGTAAGAGTTCTTGCATAAGTTGCGTTTGCTAAGCTTGTAGCCCAAAGACCATTTGCTTTTGCATATTTTTCTACAAGTTCTACTTGCTTAGCATCTCTTCCAGTTATTTTTAGATACTCAATTGTTTGCTCATCTATTGCAAACATACCAGCACTTGCACCATATTCAGGAGTCATATTTGCTATAGTAGCACGGTCACCTAAGTTAAGGTACTTAATACCAGAGCCATAGAACTCTAAATATGCAGATATAACATTGTTTTCTCTTAAAAATGACGTCATTGCTAATGCAATATCTGTTGCAGTAATTCCAGAAGCTCTTACTCCAATTATTTCAACACCAATAATTTCTGGAACTCTCATATAAGATGGGTTTCCAAGCATAACATTTTCTGCTTCTAATCCGCCAACGCCAACAGCAATTACTCCAAGAGCATCAACATGAGGAGTGTGTGAGTCAGTTCCTACAAGTGTATCAGGACTTGCTATTCCATTAATATTATGAACAACGGGAGACATCTTTTCTAAGTTTATTTGATGCATAATTCCATTTCCTGGAGGAATTACATCTACATTATCAAATGCTTCTTTAGTCCAGTTTATAAAATGAAATCTATCTGCATTTCTTCTATCTTCAATGTCTCTGTTTTTTTGGAAAGCATCGGGATCGTATCCACCACATTCAACTGCAAGTGAGTGATCAACTATTAGTTGAGTTGGCACAACAGGATTTACTTTTTGAGGGTCTCCCCCACCTTTTGCAACTGCTTCTCTAAGACCTGCGAGATCAACAAATGCAGTTAATCCTAAAATATCGTGGCAAATTACACGACTAGGGTACCAAGGAAAATCTTTATCAGTTCTTTTTTCAATAAGTTGTATAAGAGACTCTTTTAAATCTTCACTTGGACATTTTCTAATTAAATTTTCTGCTAAAACTCTTGATGTATAGTTTAATCTTTCAAAAGAGCCAGATTGAATTTCTTCAACTGCTTCTTTTACATCATAATATTGTACATCTAAGTTATCTAATTTTTTGAGATATTTTGTATTTGTCATAGTAGTTTCCATTTAAAAAAATAAAGCTACTCCAAAATTTGAAGTAGCTTTTTGATAAGGTTTATTTTCTGTCCTCAATTGGAACAAATTCTCTAGGTTCTGGTCCTGTATATTCTGAACTAGGTCTAATAATTCTATTGTTCGCTCTTTGCTCAAATGCGTGAGCTGCCCATCCAGCAACTCTTGACATAATGAATAAAGGTGTATAATACGATCTTTTAATTTGCATATAGTGATAAACTAATCCACCAAAAAAGTCAATATTATCTGGTAGCCCTTTTTCAGCTTTTACTTTATCTCTAATTGCAGTTGCGATATCAAATAGTTTTGGATCACTAGTTGGTAATTCTTTTAACTCTTTTGCAAGTTCATATCCAATAGGTGATCTTGGATCTAGTGTTCTATAAACTCTATGACCAAATCCCATGATTTTTTCTTTTCTTGCAAAAATACCATCTACTTCTTTAAGTGCATGATCAACATCATGAAAATCGAGTACAAATTTAATTGCAACTTCATTTGCTCCACCGTGTAATGGACCTTTTAGTGTTCCAATTCCTGTAACTATACAAGAATAAATTCCTGATAGTGTTGAAGCTGTAATTCTATTTGCAAATGTAGAAGCATTAAATTCATGCTCTGCATAAAGTGTAAGCATAGCATCCAT
>CAYJFN010000095.1:0-1583 GCA_964369325.1 uncultured Arcobacteraceae bacterium | reverse complement strand
TTTATTTATTTTTGCCTTTAGCAAATAAGGCATCCATTTTATTTTCATAATCATGATAACCTAGCATTTCATAAAGTTCTACTCTTGTTTGCATAGTATCAATAGTACCTGCTTGAGTACCTTTTTCTCTTAAGTCTTTATATACATTTAATGCAGCTTTATTCATTGCTCTAAATGCAGATAAAGGGTATAAAACCATAGAAATACCAACACTTCCTAGCTCTTCTGTTGTAAACATAGGAGTTGCACCAAATTCAGTAATATTTGCTAATACTGGAACTTTGATTACATCTGTAAACTCTTTATACTCTTTTAGTGTATGAATAGCTTCTGCAAAAATCATATCCGCACCAGCTTCTACATAAGCTTTTGCTCTATTTATTGCTGCTTGTTGACCTTCACTTGCATGAGCATCTGTTCTTGCCATAATTACAAACTCTGGGTCAGTTTTTGCATCTACTGCAGCTCTAATTCTGTCACACATTTCTTCAGTGCTTACAAGTTCTTTATTTGGTCTGTGACCACATCTTTTTGCTGCAACTTGATCTTCTATATGAATTCCTGCAGCACCTGCTTTTGTCATTTCTTTTACAGTTCGTGCGATATTAAACGCATGTCCCCAACCTGTATCAGCATCTACTAATAAAGGAACATCAGTAATAGAAGTAATTCTTCTAATATCAATACATACATCTTCAAGCATTGTCATGCCTAAATCAGGTAAACCATAGCTTGAATTTGCAACACCAGCACCTGAAAGATATAGTGCTTTATAACCAACTTTTGTTGCTTGTAACGCAGAATATGCATTAACAGCACCTACTATTTGAAGAGGTGTCTCTTCTTTTAGAGCTTCTCTAAATCTTTTTCCTGCACTCATGTAACTCCTTTTTTTAGCTTAATATAAATGCTATGAATAAATTATACAAAATAATGACACCTGTGACATGTCTAAATTTACAAATTGAAACACAATTTTAATTCTTAAAAATTATTTATGTACTACTTTAGTCATTATGTATAATTTTGATACAATTGTAAATATTTATGAATAAGGCTAAAAAGATGTTTAAAACAAACATAGAGAAAATAATAGAAATTTATAAAAAATCTAATCTGAGTATTTCTAAATTTGCTTCAATTATTCAAAAAGATAGAAGAACTGTTACATCATGGATTGATCATTTAAGTGATTCTGAACCATCTCAAAGTGTAAAAGAAAGTATTTGTAAAATTTTTAGGTACCCAGATTATATTTGGGAAGATGCTTGTTATGGAGAAGAATTTGTAAAGTCAATTTCAGAAATCCCTCAAAAAGAAGTCAGAATAATAGATGAAGACTATATTGGAAGATTAAAATACATTTTGCAAATGGAGCAAAATAGAAGGTTTGTGATACAATCACAATTTCCAGGACCAATGTACAGAGATAGTGCAGTAAAAAAAATTTACAAAACACAAAACAGTAAAGAAATAGAGGAGATAAAAGAGCAAAGAATTGAGCAAATGTTAAGATATGATTATGATACAACAGAGTGGTATTCGATAAAATCTTTACTTAGTTTTTGTTTTGCAAATTTTGG
>CAYJFN010000094.1:0-6721 GCA_964369325.1 uncultured Arcobacteraceae bacterium | reverse complement strand
AAATCAAACTTAAATGGGTGACAGTGTTGACAGTAAGAAGATGCAGATTGGAAATACATGCTCTCTTTAAATTTAGCTGCATATGATTGTAATCCCCACTCATAACCAGTGTTTGGACCAAAATCTTTTAACTCAGTTGGGAAAGATGGGATATACTCCGCAATTTTCTTAGCAACTGAAGGAGTTAAGTCGTGTGCCCAACTTCTTGACCATTGGTTAGAACCAGCTGCAATTTTACCAGTTCTATCTTTTAATTGTCCACCTTCAACGAAGTATGTACCTCTTAAAAGCCACGCATCCATATAACCATATTTAGTTCTAACGTGACCGATTGTTGCATAGATTGTATCTGGCGTAATACCTTGTGGTAATAAACCTGCAGTTTTAACTCCATCAACTGGTCCAAAGATTGAACCTTTTAAGTCATTTCCTAATTCTGGGTGTTCCCCTGGGAATCTGATTGTTGTTGAGTGTCTTGATCTTGACCATTGCTCATATTGTGCAACGTGACATTCACCACATTTTTTTGGCCCAATAAATTTATTTGGGAATTTTAAAGGATCAGTTTCAGCTAATCTATAAGTAACAGCAGAAGCCCCTTTTCTTGTACTGTATTTAGCGAAATCATCACCATAATATTGGTTCATTACACCTCTATCTTTGATTTCTAATTTACCAATTACATTACCTTTTGGTAAATAATCTTTAAAGATTGGGTGGTTTTTGAAAAGCCAGTCATATCTAACTTTTTCATTGATAATATAATCTTTTAAAGAATATACACCTCTTGTCTTAAATGTTCCATCATTCTCTTTAATAATGTCTTGTGACGCTTTACTAATTTGTTTTTTACTAGCATCGTCTGCAAGAACACTTGAAGAGAAAATTCCAACACTTAGAAACAGACCTAGCATAAGTTTGCTACTATGTTTCATCCTATTGTCCTCCTTTTTTTTGTTCATTAAAATTACTTTAAAGAACTTAAGTAATTGTATTAAATAAAAAAAAGGAAAAAGGGAGAAAAAAGAGAAAAAGGAAGAATTTATGAAATATTTGTGTTATTTTTACTAAAGATTAAAGTAAAGATTACTCCATCATTTTCATTTTTTGCACTAATAGTTCCTTTATAGGTTTTCATAATGCTTTTTGACATATTCAGCCCTATTCCAGTGCCTCCAGAAGAGCTTTTTGTAGTAAAATATGCATCAAAAATATTTTTTATGATGGCTTCATCTATGTTTCCACCATTATTTTGTATAGTAACTATATTCTTATTTTTATTTATAAACGCATCTATTTTTATAACTCTATTTGAAATATTGTTTAAAATAAATGCATCTTTTGCATTGCTTATTATATTTATAAAAATTTGTATAATCTCATTTTTAGGAGCATATACAACAAAATTATCTTTTATATTAATTTCTACTTTAATATGATTATTAATTAATGAAGCACTATATAATCTTATAGAATTTTGAATAATCTCATCAATACTACAACTTTTTATACTATCTTTTGGTTGGAAAAAATTTCTAAAATCATCTATTGTATCTGACATAAAATGTATTTGTTCATTTGCATCTGTTATTTTATTTTGAATTTTTTCCTGTGTTAATTTTTTCATTTCAATTTGTAGTTCTAAATTTATAAATATATTAGAAAGATGGGTTAAAGGCTGTTTTAGCTGATGAGAGATATTTCCAATCATATTTCCCATAACTGCAAGTCTGTTTTGCTGTTGAAATAAAGACTCTTTTTTTAGTTGTATATTTTTCTCTTTTTGAAAAACTATATATATAAGTATAACTATAACTATAAAGGCCAAAAACATAGCTAGCCCACCCCAAAAAAACTCCTCTTTGTGGCTAGCTAAAATGTCTGTAATAGCTATTTTTACATAAAGCATTGCTTTTAAGTCACCTACTTTATCATAAAAGCCGCTTGTTGTTCCATAATACTCTACTAATTTTTTAGGAGCTAAAGAAGGATCTCCATGACATTGAAGACATGATTGTGTATTACGCTCAATTGGCTTTGCCATTAAAAAATAAGATTTTCCATTTTCTGTAATTATATCTGTGTACTCTTTTTTACTTTCATCTTCTCTAAAACCAGACAAAATCTCTTCTTCAAATTTTGTTGTTTTGTATATTGGTTCAAATGGATTTGATGAAGCTAGTCTATACTCATATGGAATATTATTTTTAAGTACACTATTTTGATAAATTGTACTAATCATAAAGTTTGCAGATAATAGTGTTGGGTCTATTAGTGTTCCATCTTGATCAGTTTGTTCTAATTCCTTAAAAATACCCGGTCTTTGGTAGTTGTTTATATAATTTCTTATTTCAAGCATATTATCTAAAATATAACTTGCTTGTTGTTTAGTATCTTTAATTGCTATTGTGCTATAAAGATTAAAAAATAGTAAAGTTATAATTGCATATAGAAAGATTAAAATAGCAACTATTACTTTAAAATTAAAATTCAATTTTGTATCCTAATCCATACACATTTTTAATAAAATCGCTTGTTGTTTTTTTTCTTATCTCTTTTATTAAAGCTTTTAGTGCTTCTTTACTTGGTTGGTTATAATCCCACATATAATCAAGAAGTTCATCATATGAGATGATTTTATTTTTATTATTTAAAAAGTATTCTAAAAGTCTACTTTCACTTTTTGTTAAAGAGACTGTTTTCCCACTTTTTTCTATTTTTTGTGTTCTAAAATCGTAAGAGATTTCATCTGTAATATTTGTAGTTAGGTTATATTCAGCTAGCTCTAAAGATACTAATTCTAAAGCTTTCAGAAATGACTCTTTATCATAAGGTTTTGCTAAATATTTCGTGATTTTAAGGTCAATTGCTCTCCACAAATACTCTTGTTCTGTATGAGCAGAAAGGACAATTACTTGTATGTTTTTGTTTGTTTCTCTGATTTTTGAAATAACTTCAAGTCCATCCATTTTTGGCATAGTTACATCAAAGACCAAAACATCATATGAGCCTTCAAGTGCCTCTTCTAAAGCTTGTTCTCCATCACTTACAGAGACGACTTCTTTAAAAAAAAGTTCAAGTATCTCTGTAAGTTCTTTTAAAATCAGTGGTTCATCATCTGCACAAAGAACTTTTTTATTAGACAAAACATTTAAAATCTCATAATTTACCATTTATTAACCTTGTAAAAATTAGACTATCCTTTTAACTTCTCTTCCTTTGAAAGCTAAAAGTGATACAACTGCAACAATGACTATTAAATAGTATATAAAACTTGGAACTGGTATTTTATCTCCTGATGCGTATGAGTGCATTCCAGATAAATAATAGTTAACTCCAAAGTAAGTCATAATTACAGAAGCAAATGATACCAAAGAACTTACTAAAAACAGATAAACGCTATTTAATTTTGGAACAAATCTTAAGTGAAGTACCACAGTATACACAACCATAGTTACTAAAGTCCATGTCTCTTTTGGATCCCAACTCCAATATCTTCCCCAAGATTCATTTGCCCAAATACCTCCAGTAAAGTTTCCAATAGTTAACATTGCAAGTCCTGCGATTAGGCTTATTTCAATAATTGCAATAAGTTGTCTTATTTGAAAATTGATTTTTTCTTCATTGTTTTTTGTTTTAAATATCATCAAAATTAAACTAATAAATGCTAATAATGCTCCAAGTGCTAAGAAACCATAACTTGCAGTAATTACAGATACGTGAATACTTAACCAATATGATTTTAAAACTGGTACTAGTGGTGTGATTTGTGGGCTTAAGAATGTCAAATTCGCAACAAATAGTGCAATTGCTCCTAAAATAAATGAAGATGAAAGTGATAACATAGATTTTCTAAATACTACAACTCCAGCAAAAATAGCTGACCATGAAATATAAATCAAAGACTCATATGTATCACTCCAAGGAGCATGTCCTGAAATATACCATCTAAGCCCAAGTGCTGCTGTGTGGATTAAAAATCCAATTATCAAAAGTGTGTAAAAACTATTTCTTAAAATTTTGCTCTCTTTGCTTAAGAATATTGATATTAAAGCAAAAATCAAAACAATTAGCCCCAATATAAAATAAACATTCATTAAATTCTTAAAAATGTTAATTCCATTTAAAAATATTTCTGCTTCTACTTGACCTTGAGATGGTAAAATTTCACTACTTACTTCTTGTTGATACTGTTTAAAAACTTTTAAAGAGTTATTTGCTTTTTCCCAATTATTCTCATTTACCCCTTCATAAAGCCCATCAAAGTAGTTATATATTGCCTCTTTTACATTTGGATTTATCCAAGATTCATAAATCGTATTTTGTGGATCAAACCATTTGTTGTTTTCATCATCTTTTTTTGGAATAAACTTTGTAAACATTCCTTGAGTTATAAGATAAAAGATATTTAATCTCTCATCAAACTTAATCAAATCATTGTCAAATTTTGATCTTTTTGCAGGATCTGTTCCATTTGCTTTGTCTATTTGTTTTTGTAGTTTGTATTTGCCTTCTTTGTCAAAAACATCATTAAATGCAATATATTTTTGACTCTCTTGTAAGCCTAAAATTGCTTTTATCTCTTTATTGTTGATTTTTACTAAAGCTTTTGTTTCCCAATAGGTTGGATTTGAGATTACTCCTAAAATAATTTGTGTAGGAGTAAGTCCTAGCATTGACTCACTTTGAGACATTTTATTTAAAATATCTCTTGCTTCTGTGTGCATTGGTTTTATTCTTCCATTATAATCTTGCACGAATAGTGTAGCAAGCTCGTTTGCATGGTTTAAACTATTTGCCTTAAATGAATTGAAATAATTTTCATCTTCATTAGCAAACAAATTAGTTGAAGTTGAGAATAAAACTATAAGAGATAGGATAAAAGCCATATTTGTCTCTCTTAAAAATCTTCTAAGTCTAGCAAATCTCGTTCCTTTTAAGAAGAAATTTATTACAAATCCAACAATTAACATACCATAAGCAATATATGTTGGCCATTTTCCTGGGTCTTTGTTTACTGATAAAACTGTTCCTTTTTCATCTTGGTCATAAGATGATTGGAAAAATTTAAATCCATCATACGTTAAAGGGTGGTTCATAAAAATCCTATAATCAACTTGTGCTGTTTTATCTATTAAAACAACTTCACTAGCAAAAGATGAAGCACTTTCACTTCCTGGGTATCTTTCTAGTTGAAAATCTTTAAGTTTTATTTCAAAAGGTAAATAAATAAGCTTAGAGCCCCATGCAAATCCAAACTCATCTTCTCCAAACTTAACTTTAACTGGTTTTTCATAGCTACCATGCCCACCAATAATTTTAACCTCTTGCGTTTGTCCATCGTAATTTACATCTACAATAAGAGATTTAATAGAACCATTTTTAGAAAAAATATATTTTTTGTACTCAATAGTCACGTCTTTATTATTATATTCTTGAGTATATTTAAAATGATTATTTCCTATTCTACCAAGTCTTAAAGGGTGTCTTATAGGCTCGCCTGAAGGAAGTTCAATTAAAAAGTATGATTGTTCTGAAATAACTCTGTTATCCATTTGTCCTTCTCTTACATGAAACATACCTTCATAACCAAAATATCTAGTAATAAAAGCTCCTACTAAAACAAAAACAAATCCTAAGTGAAACAGAAAAATTCCTGGCTTTTTGTACATTTTTGTTTTAACTATAATTCCAAGTAGTGATATAGCCAGTAATAGCATAACAATTTCATACCAAAGAGCATCATAAACTAATACTTTTGCTGTTTGTGTATCAAAATCATTCTCTATAAAAGTAGCTACTCCAGCCCCTGCTCCCAATATAACTAAAAGTATTGTTATAAAGGTGTAAGAAAACAATACTTTGTTTAACAACTTCATTTTTCACTTCTCCATTTGTGATATTATTTTGACAATTATAGTACACTATAAGGTGAGAATAAAGAGAAAATTTGTATATTACATAACTTACAAATAAAACCCAAAAAACGCATATTTAAAAGATTCTTTAATCTAAATAAAACCAAAAGTTTACTTTTATTTAATAAGTATACTAGCTACTTTTGACTTAAATTTATATTATTAATAAAATTTGTTATTGTAATAATAATCAAAGAAATATCGATAATTAGCCTATAATATTAGTAATTTTAATAGATAAATAATATATGAAATTAAGTTTTATATAGTATAATTTAAAAAAATTTAACTATGGATAATTTCGTGAAATACATATTGCTTTTATTTGTGATGATTACTTCAATTTTTGCCTCTTCTTTAAAAGAATTAACATGGAAAGAAAATGATACTTTTTTAACTTATTTACAATCTCAAAACATTCCTCAAAGTTTATATTTTGATTTAGACAAAGATGATCAAGAGTTATGCTCTGAAATTCGTGCAGGAATAAAATACTACGTTTTAGAAAATAATAAAAAAGAAATAGAGCAAATTTTAATTCCAATAAGTGAAGAACTTCAACTTCATTTATATAAACAAAATGATAAGTTTGTCTTTAGCACTTCACCTGTTTCTTTTAGTGAAGTTTCGCAAACAATAGCTATTTCTATATCTTCATCTCCTTATCAAGATATATTAGATGCAACAAATAATCCAAGCTTAGCAAATGAGTTTATAAGAGCTTTTGATAAATTAGCAGACTTTAGAAGAATGCAAAAAGGCGATCATGTTGCTATAAAATACACTCAAAGAATAAGAATGGG
>CAYJFN010000093.1:0-6763 GCA_964369325.1 uncultured Arcobacteraceae bacterium | reverse complement strand
AACAAGAATAGTTCTTCTTTCTTGTTTTTTAAAGAAGGTGTAAAACCTTCTTTATAGTGCTTAATATTATAAAGAACAAATTACTTATGGACCCAACTTATATCCAACAGCTCTAATATTTGTAATAATATTGCCATTTAGCTTTTTTTGCAGTTTGTGAACCATACTTCTCATGCTAACTGGTTCCATTTCTTTATTATTCCAAACATACTCATGAATCATCTCAAAAGTTACTGTTTTTCCAATGTAATTTATAAGAAGCGTTAGTAAAAGTCTCTCTTTTGTTGTTAATGTAACTTCGTTTGAATTACAATATAGTGCCTGTTCCTTTAAGTTAAATGTAAATCCATTTTTTAGTTCTATTTCATTTTTATAAGCATCATTTTTATAGATAGTTTTTATATGATAGTTTATATGTAATAATAATTCTTCAAGTTCAAAAGGTTTTTTGATGTAATCGCTACAACCAAACTCATAAGCTTTTGAAATATCTGAGATATTTTGTATGTCACTTATAATTAGTATAGGAGCATTACACTTTTTTATTATTCTTATTTGATTTAATATCTCAAGATAAGAAAATCCTTGTGTATTGGTGTCTAAAACATATAAATCAAATTGGCTATTTAAAATACATGTCATAGCATCATATCCATTATTTGCGGTAGTTACAAAAAAATTGTTTTTTTCTAACATATTGCAGATTATTTTATTTAAGTCAGTCTCATTTTCTAGTAAAAATATTTTCATGTTAACTCTTTCAATAAATTCATTTCATTATAACTCAAAAGAATAATTAAAAAAGTAAACCGTTGAATAATAAATATACAATTAAATAATTAAACATTAAAAATTTATATATTTAAATGAAAAAAATATATTTTTATATTTACACGTTAAAAAAAGCTAAATGTATCCATATATTTAATAATTGTATAAAATATAAACAGTAAATTGTAAATAAAATTTATAGAACAACACTTAAGCAACACTCTTTTTTTATACTTTCACATCTAATATCAAATTGATATTGAAAATAAAAGGAGAAATTAAATGAATAAGGTATTTACAAAATCACTATGTGTTGCATCTTTACTTGCAATGACTAGCATAGCACAAGCATCTGATACTATTAAAGTAGGAGTATTACACTCACTTTCTGGAACAATGGCTATTTCAGAAACAACTTTAAAAGATACAGTTTTAATGCTAATTGAAGAACAAAATAAAAAAGGTGGCTTATTAGGAAAAAAACTAGAAGCTGTTGTAGTTGACCCAGCATCAAACTGGCCAATGTTTTCTGAAAAAATGAGAAGTTTATTAACTCAAGATAAAGTTGATGTAACTTTTGGTTGTTGGACTTCTGTTTCAAGAAAATCTGTGTTACCTGTTGTTGAAGAGTTAAATGGATTGCTTTTTTACCCAGTACAATATGAAGGAGAAGAGTCTTCTAAAAATATATTTTACACAGGTGCTTCACCTAACCAACAAGCTATTCCAGCAGTTGATTATTTAATCAATGAATTAGGAGTACAAAGATTTGTTTTAGCAGGAACTGATTATGTATATCCAAGAACTACAAATAAAATTTTAGAAGAGTATTTAAAATCAAAAGGTGTAAAAGCTGAAGATATTATGACTAACTATACACCATTTGGGCAATCAGATTGGCAAAGTATAGTAAGTGATATTAAGAAATTTGGAAATAATGGTAAAAAAACTGCTGTTGTTTCTACAATTAATGGAGATGCAAATGTTCCATTTTATAAAGAGCTAGCAAATCAAGGAATTGATGCAGAAGATATTCCTGTAATTGCATTTTCAGTTGGAGAAGAAGAACTTTCAGGAGTCGATACACAACCTTTAGTAGGACATTTAGCTGCTTGGAACTATTTTCAAAGTGTGCAAACAGATACTAATGAAAAGTTTATATCAAACTGGCAAGAGTTTATAAAAAATGAAGACAGAGTTACAAACGATCCTATGGAAGCAACTTATATTGGGTTTAACTTATGGGTTAAAGCTGTTGAAAAAGCTGGAACAACAAATGTAGATGCTGTTAGTAAGGCAATTATTGGCTTAGAAGTGCCAAACTTAACAGGAGGAACTTCTAAAATGCTTAAAAACCACCATATTACAAAACCTGTGCTTATTGGTGAAATTCAAGATGATGGACAGTTTGAAGTTGTTTGGGAGACACAAAATGAAGTGGCTGGTGATGCTTGGTCGGATTTCTTACCATCATCAAAAGCTGTAATCTCTGATTGGACAGACCCAATTAATTGTGGAAACTATAACACAATAACAAAAAAATGTTCAAATCAGAACTTCTAAAAAAACTCTAAAGTAGAAGTTAAAACTTCTACTTTATTTAAAGGTATTAAATGACATATATATTTAAAATAGTTTTTCTTAATTTATTTTTTCTAGTAAATCTCTTTGCTAACTTTGAAGAAGATTTAAAATCACTTAAAATAAATAGTTTAAAAAATAACCAAGTTATTATTGAACAACTTGCAGAAAAATATAGTGATGATGAGAGGTTAAACAGACTTCTTTCTTCTGTGAAAGAGGGAAATTTATACTATATTAAAAAAAGTGGTGAATTTATTGTTGTTGAAAATATTGTTGAAAAAAAATATTATTCAACTTCATTAAGCAGTAGTAAAAAGCTTGAAGCTTTTACAAAAAAAGAGATTGTTAAAATAAAAACAAATAATAAATTACGAAGTATTATACAAAATAAACTTGCACAAATAAATCTTTTTTCAAATAATTTTAAAACAAGATTAAACTCTGCAAAAGATATTCTTTCTACTTTAAATTTAGAGCATAAGGAACTAATTCAAAAAGCACTTATAAAAGAACAAAATAGCCAAGTTAAAGATGTTTTACAAGAAGCAATAACAATTTTAAATGCAAAATATCCAAAAAGTGAACAAGAGCAAATAAAAGCAGTTGAAGAGCTAAATAGTTACATCTCAAATCAAACTACAAATGTATTAAAAGAGATAATTAGTACAACAAATAGCTCACAAGAACTCTTAAAAGCTGCAAAAAAATCACTTGATGTTATACAAACAAAACACTCTTTTTATTCGTTTATAGAAAAAGCATTTTTTGGTCTTAGTATGGGCTCTATTTTACTTCTTGCTGCAATTGGATTGGCTATTACTTTTGGTGTTATGAAAATCATAAATATGGCTCATGGTGAAATGATGATGATAGGAGCATATACTACATACACACTTCAACAAATTATGCCAAACTTAATTGAATACTCAATTATTATAGCTATTCCTGTAGCATTTTTAGTAAGTGCTTTAGTTGGGGTTATTATAGAAAGATTAGTTATTAGACACCTATATGGAAGACAATTAGAGACCTTACTTGCAACTTTTGGTATTAGTTTGATTTTACAACAACTTGTAAGAACAATCTACTCACCACTTAACCAAGAGGTTAAAACTCCATCTTGGATGAGTGGTGCTTGGGAGATTAATAGTGCTTTATCTTTAACATATAACAGACTTTACATAATTATATTTGCTTTTTTAGTATTTATTGGAATTTTACTTTTATTAAATAAAACATCTTTAGGATTAAAAGTAAAAGCTGTTACTCAAAATAGACAAATGGCACAAGCAATGGGTATAAAAACCTCTCATGTTGATATTATTACTTTTGCACTTGGTTCTGGAATTGCAGGAGTTGCAGGAGTTGCACTATCTCAGCTTACAAATGTTGGTCCAAATCTTGGTCAAGCATATATTGTTGATAGTTTTATGGTTGTAGTATTTGGTGGAGTTGGTAACTTGTGGGGAACACTTGTAGGTGCAATTGCTCTTGGTGAGATTAATAAATTTATGGAACCAGTTGCTGGTGCAGTTCTTGCAAAAGTAATTATTTTAGTATTTATAATTTTATTTATCCAAAAAAGACCTAGAGGACTATTCCCTCAAAAAGGTCGAGATGCAAATGATTAAGGTGTTAAAATGAAAAGAGAACCAATTATATTACAACTTTTAAAACATGATAAAGGTGGCAAAATTGTACTAAGTATTTTGGCAATACTAGTTGCATATTGTGTTGTAGGAAATTTAATTATTCCAAATGACTCTATTTTTCATGTATCTACATACAATGTTACACTACTTGGAAAGTATTTAGCATTTGCTATTTTAGCACTCTCACTAGATTTAGTTTGGGGTTACTTAGGTATTTTAAGCCTTGGACATGGAGCATTTTTTGCACTTGGTGGCTATGCTATGGGAATGTATCTTATGCGACAAATTGGAGACAGAGGTGTCTATGGTAACCCTGAGCTTCCAGATTTTATGGTTTTTATGAACCTTAAAGAGCTTCCTTGGTTTTGGTATGGTTTTGACAATCCAATTTTTACAATGGTTATGATAGCACTAGTTCCAAGTATTCTTGCTTTTGTTTTTGGATATTTAGCTTTTAGAAGTAGAGTTACAGGAGTTTATTTATCTATTATAACTCAAGCTATGACTTACGCTTTGATGCTTGCATTTTTTAGAAATGATATGGGCTTTGGTGGAAACAATGGACTAACAGATTTTAAAGATATTCTAGGCTTTAACTTATTACTTGATTCAACTAGAGTATCTTTATTGGTTATATCGTTTTTAGCTTTAGTTGTATCTTATTTTGTTGCAAGATTTATTATTGATTCAAAGTTAGGAAGAGTTTGTATTGCAATTAGAGATGCAGAGAGTAGAACTAGATTTATAGGCTATAAAGTTGAACAATATAAACTTTTTATTTTTGTTGTAAGTGCTTGTATGGCAGGGGTTGCAGGAGCTTTATATGTTCCTCAAGTTGGAATAATAAACCCAAATGTTTTCTCACCTTTATTTTCTATTGAACTTGTTATTTGGGTAGCAATTGGAGGAAGAGGAACTTTATATGGAGCAATTGTAGGAGCTTTTATAGTAAATTTTGCAAGTACTTATTTTACTTCTGCTCTTCCAGAAATGTGGCTATATGCTTTAGGAGCTTTATTTGTAATTGTAACACTGTTTTTACCAAAAGGAGTAGTTGGACTTATTTCAAAACTTGATTTTACTAAATTTAACAAAGGAGAACTAAATGCTACTTCTAAAAACTAACAATGAAGAAAATATTGGTGAATTAAAAAAAGGTGAACGGATTTTATATTTAGATGATATAACTGTTAGTTTTGATGGTTTTAAAGCTCTTAATTCTCTTTCTCTATCTATTGAATATCAAGAATTAAGATGTATCATAGGTGCAAATGGAGCAGGAAAATCAACTATGATGGATGTGATTACAGGGAAAACAAGACCAAATAAAGGTGAAGCTATATTTGGACAAGCTGTGAACCTTTTAAAAATGGATGAAGCTTCTATTGCCCAAATAGGAATTGGAAGAAAGTTCCAAAAACCAACAGTTTTTGAAGGGCATACAATCTTTGAAAACCTCGAACTTGCTATGAAAGATGATAAACGATTTTTCAAAACTCTTTTTTCAAAATTAAGTGGTGAACAAAAAGACAAAATAGAACAAACCATGCAATTAATCGGCTTAAAAGAGCACTATAAGAACAAAGCTTCTATTTTAGCCCATGGACAAAAACAGTGGTTAGAAATAGGAATGTTACTTATGCAAGAGCCTAAACTGCTACTTGTAGATGAACCAGTTGCAGGTATGACACCAGGTGAAGTTGAAAAAACAGCACAAATTTTAACTGATATTTCACAACATCACTCTGTAGTTGTAGTTGAACATGATATGGAATTTATTAGAAGTATTGCAAAGAAAGTAACAGTTCTTCATGAGGGCTCAGTTTTAGCTGAGGGTTCTATGAAAACTATTCAAGAAAATGAAAAAGTTAGAAAAGTATATTTAGGAGAGTAAAGTGTTAACAATAAAGAATCTAAATCAATATTATGGACAAAGTCATACTCTTTGGGATTTAAATATTGAAATCCAACCAGCAAAGTGTAGTTGTTTTATGGGAAGAAATGGAGTTGGGAAAACAACTTTAGCAAAAACAATTATGGGTTTACTTCCTTCAAAAAGTGGAGAAATTTTATTTGAAAATCAAGATATTTGTAAACTTGGAAGTGAAAAAAGAGCTGGTTTAGGTATTGGATATGTCCCACAAGGAAGAGAAATTTTTCAACAACTAACTGTAAAAGAAAATCTTGAAATTGGACTTCTTGGAAATAGAAATAAACTTAAAAGAGTACCAGAAAAGATATATGAACTTTTCCCTGTTTTAAAAGATATGTTAAAACGAAAAGGTGGAGATTTATCAGGAGGGCAACAACAACAACTTGCTATTGGAAGAGCTTTATGTTTAGAGCCAAAGCTTTTAATCTTAGATGAGCCAAGTGAGGGAATACAGCCAAATATAGTTCAACAAATTGGTGAAGTTATTGATTATCTTACAAAAGAGGAAAAAATCACTGTGATTTTAGTTGAACAAAAACTTCCATTTGCAAGAAGACATGGAGATGATTTTTATTTGCTTGACAGAGGAAGTTTAGTTGCAAATGGTAAAATGCAAGAACTTAATGATGATATTGTAAATAGGTATTTATCTGTATAATGAGTGTCTCAATAAATTTTAAGAATGATAAATTTTATCTAAACAGATTAAATCTTCCTTCAAGATATTACTATTTTAATGAGTGTGAAAACTATGTAAAACTACTTAGTATTGGCGAGGGGATTTTTCCAAAAGATAAAATCAAAACAAACATAGTTTTAGAAA
>CAYJFN010000092.1:0-6829 GCA_964369325.1 uncultured Arcobacteraceae bacterium | reverse complement strand
GCTTAACCACTCTTTAATTTCTTGAGCTGGGATTGCAATTACTAAATATTCACAATTTAAAGCTGTTTGCAAATCCACAAAATTTGGTATATTTCTTGCAGTTCTTGAAGTAATGTAAGTTTCTTGATTTTGACTTAGTGCAAAATGAAGAGCTTGCCCCCATTTTCCTGCACCTATAACTGCAATTTTATTTTTCATTATGCTAATCTTTGAAGAAGTAACTCATTTACTTTAGCTGGGTTTGCACTACCCTTACTTGCTTTCATAATTTGACCAACAAAGAATCCAAGCAGCTTATCTTTTCCACTTTTATATTCTGCAACTTTGTCTTGATTGTTTGCAAGTATTTCATCAATAATTGCTAAAATAGCCCCATCATCACTTACTTGTTTAAGTCCTAGTTTTTCAATACAGCTATCTACCTCATCATCTTGATTTTTCATCAAATAATCAAGTACTTCTTTAGCAGCTTTTCCTGAAATTGTATTGTCTTCAATTCTTTTAACAATAGTTGCTAGTTTTGTAGCATTTACTGGTGAGTTTACTAAAGAAGTTCCATCTAGCCTTCCTAATAGTTCAACTGTTAACCAAGTTACTGCATTTTTGCCACTAATTTTTTCTTTTAACATCTCTTCAAAAAAGTGTGCCATCTCTAAAGATGCTGTAATTACACTAGCATCATACTCTTTAATTGCATACTCTTTTACAAATCTCTCTTTTTTCTCATCTGGAAGTTCTGGGATTTTTGAATATTTTTCAATCATTTCGTCAGTAATAATAAGTGGTCTTAAATCTGGGTCTGGGAAATATCTATAATCAGCAGAATCTTCTTTTCCTCTCATACTTCTTGTTTCGCCTGTGTTTACATCAAAAAGTCTTGTCTCTTGCACAACTTCTTGCTCATAAACTCCATCTTCCCAAGCTTCTATTTGTCTATTTACTTCATATTGAATTGCTTTTTCTATGAATTTAAAGCTATTCATATTTTTAATTTCACATCTTGTATAGAATTTTGTATCACCCTTTGGTCTAATAGATACATTTACATCACATCTAAAACTACCTTCTTGCATATTTGCATCACTAATCCCTAAATATCTTACAATTGAGTGAAGTTTTTTTAGATATAAAATAGCCTCATTTGCGCTTCTCATATCTGGTTCTGATACTATTTCCAAAAGTGGAGTTCCTGCTCTATTTAAATCAACATGAGAAACAGCACCTGCATGGATATTTTTTCCTGCATCATTTTCTAAATGAGCTCTTGTTACTCCAATTGTTTTATGGCTACCATCTTCAAAATCTAAAACTAGCTCACCTAGTCCTACAACTGGTACTTCAAACTGTGATATTTGATATCCATTTGGTAAATCTGGATAAAAATAGTTTTTTCTATTAAAAATTGATTTTTGATTGATTTGTGCTTTTAATGCAGTTCCCAACATAATAGCCTTATGAACTGCTTCTTTATTTAATACAGGCAAAGCCCCAGGAAGCCCTAAACAAGTTGGGCAAACATTGGTATTTGGCTTTTCTCCAAAGCTTGTTGCACACGAACAAAAAAGTTTACTTTTTGTATTTAACTGTGCATGTACTTCTAAACCTATAACTACTTCAAACATCTAATTCCTTTATCTTATTACTTTTATATCTGCTGTAAGTTTTAACTTTTCAAAATACTCTTTTAAAAAGTTTTGCTCTCTTTGTTCCATTAAAATCCCAAAAATCTTATTCTTTGCGCTTTCAAAACTCTCTATTTCGCTACCCTCTTTTTCTTTAATCAAGACAGTTACATAGTTTTGATTTGCTGTAAAAATTGGAGTAAATGAGTTTACTGCTGTGCTATTAAGAAGATATTTCATTTGAGGATTTAAATCACTTTGTTCCAAAGATAACTCTTCTTTGTTTACTCCTCCATCAAAAGTAAGCATTGGATTTTTCATAATTTGAGCAAGAGCTTGTCTATTTTTAGAACTATATTGAGTGATTTCAAAAGATTCAGCTGTTTCAAATTGAGATTCATTATTTTCATAATAAAGCTCCATATCTTCATCCGTAGCTATTTTTACATTTCCTCGTACTAACTTTTGCATAAGCTTTTCTCTTAAAATTCTCTGCCTTGTCTCTTCTTCAAAAATGTCATAATCTTTGTATTGCTGTTTTATTATAGATTTAAATGCATATAAATCTAAACCATTTGAAGCTGCAAGTTTTTCCAAATACTGGTTTACGTCAAATATTGAAGCTGTTATATTATATTTTTTCAATTCTTGTTTATACAAAAGTTCATCAACTAATGTACTAACTGCAGCATTTTTATCGCCTTTTGTTTGCAAAGCTCTTACTTCAATATCATAAAGTGTAATAGCATCATCATTTACTGTTAATGCAACAGCATCTACAAGTTGCGCATTAGCAATTGCAGCTCCAAGCAATAAAGAGATTAAAAGTTTTTTCATTGTATACCCTTTTTTATAAAGCGAGTATTTTATCATAATTATTGTAAAACTCTTGTTTAGTAAAAAAGTCAAAGAAGAGTTTACTTTATATATACAAATATATCGTTTTGTACTTTTTCCATTAGAAATGTTGAAGTTGAACCATGCAAAAATGTTCTTGCATTTTTAAATCCATGTGAGCCTAAAACAATCAAATCACTATTTTGTTTTTTTGCAACTTCTAATAAAATATCGTTTACACTGTAACATGCTTCTATAAGCTCCGTGTCATCCAAATCAACTTCTTGACTAAATTTGTCAAAGCTATTTTCAACATTACTCTTAACGTCTTTTTGTAAACTATCTTTTGACTGCGTTACATTATAAAAAGATAGAGTAAAATTACTTAATTGTTTGTAAGCATGAACTAATTTAAATTTTGCATCTGTAAATATTGATTTAGCAAATAAAATTCCCTCTTTTGAAATATTTGTTAAATCGCTAAATGCTAGAATGTCTTCATACTCTTTGTCACATCTATTTTTTACTATTAAAAAAGGGATTTGACATTTTTGAATAACTTTATGTGAAACAGAACCAAACTCTTTATCATTGAGATTATTTTTAGAGTTTGTTCCAACAATAATTAATTTTGCCTTTAGTCTCTTAGCTCTTGAAATTATTTTATCTGCTGGATTTCCTGCTGATACAATAATCGAAGTTTGTACTTTAAAAACATTAAGTTCTTGAACTACTTGTGCTATTTTAAACATTACTTCTTGCTTTATTGTATCACTACTTTTATTTGAAAAAAAAGTTTTTAAAAGTGATGCTTCTATAACGTGAATAATTGTTATATTTGCATCTTTGCCCTTAAAAAGTAAAAAAGCTCGTTTTAGTGCTTCTTTTGAAGTTGTACTGCCATCAAACCCAACGACAACATTTATTAAACTCATCAAAACTCCTTTACATTATTGGATTGAGTCCAAAAAACTCTGGGTAAATTGCTAAGATTATCAATACAAAAATCTGTATTGCAATAAAAGGCATCACACCTTTATAAATTTGTATTGTAGTAACCTCAGCAGGTGCCACTCCTTTTAAATAGAAGAGACTAAATCCAAATGGTGGTGTTAAAAAAGATGTCTGTAAATTCATTGCAATTAATATGGCAAACCACACTGGGTTGATGCCTAAAGCTTCTGAAATAGGCACAAGTATTGGTACAATAATGTATGAAATTTCAACAAAGTCAATAAAAAATCCTAAAATTAAAATTGCTAGCATTGTAAAAAGTATGAAACCCCATTTTTCATCACCTGGTAAACTTGTCATGAAATCATGTACAATATCTTCTCCACCTGTATATGAGAACACCATAGAAAAGGCTGTTGCTCCTATTAAAATACCAAAAACCATAGATGTTATTTTAACTGACTCAAGTGCTGCTTTTTTAATCATTTCATTGCTATATGTTTTATAAATGATTGCTAAAAAGACTGCTCCAAAACATCCAACAGCTGAAGACTCAGTTGGAGTTGCAAGTCCTGCAAAAATTGAACCTAGAACTAAAATAATAAGTGATAATGATGGAGCAATTGCAAGTAAAGCTTTTAAAATTTGCTTACTTTTTTTACTCTCATTCATGTCAATTAAAACAGCTGGCGCCATATCTTTTTTGAAGTTAGCAATAAGCAAAATATATAAAATATATAATCCTACTAGCATCAATCCTGGGAAAAGTGCAGCTTCAAATAAATCTCCAACTGGAACTTGAAAAACATCTCCTAAAATAATTAATACAATAGATGGGGGAATAATTTGCCCTAGTGTCCCAGAAGCACAAATAGTGCCAGTTGCTAGTTGAGTATTGTATTTATATCTAAGCATAATTGGTAATGATATAACCCCCATAGCAACAACAGAAGCTCCTACAACTCCTGTAGAAGCAGCAAGAAGTGCTCCTACAATTACTGTTGAAATTGCTAAACCACCTTTAATTTCTCCAAATAAAAATGCCATAGACTCCAAAAGTTTTTCTGCAAGTCCTGTTTTTTGCAATACTATCCCCATAAAAATAAACATAGGAACTGCCATTAAAATTCTACTTTCTTGAATAGAAAAAATTCTAAAAGGCATAAAGTCAAACATTGCAATACCTTCTACAATTCCCTCATAAAGCCCAGCAATAATTCCTGCATCAAACCCACCATAAGAATAAATCTCAACTATTCCTGCAATTAGACCAAAAAAAACTGATACTGCAGCAAAGGTAAAAGCAACAGGAAATCCAATTAAAAGCATAAAAAGTGCTGTAAAAAACATAACTATACCAATCATTACATTTTTCCTTTACAATCACACTCATAATTGCAGTTGCAATTTGGTACATTCTTATATCTGTTCAAGTTTTTTATAAAAAATCCTATTGATGCAATAATCAATAAAATTGAAGATAATGGAATAAGAGCTTTTACAATCCATCTATAAGGGAGACCTCCAGGATTTCCGCTCATTTCATTTGAAATGTATGCTTCATAAACAAAATCAATTGAACTAAACCCAATAAGCATAGCTATTGGCATTATAAAAATAACAGCTCCTATCATATTTATAATCGATTTTTTTCTCATTGACCACTTATTATAAAGTAAATCTACTCTTACATGTTCATCCTCTTTAAGGGTATAAGAAATTCCCAATAAAATAACAATAGAAAAAAAATGCCACTCCATTTCTTGCATGGCAATACTTCCTACATGAAAAAAATATCTTGCAATTACGTCATACAGTACGTTTAAAATCATAAGTACCATTGCAATTGCTGTTATATTCCCTATATAATCAGCAAACTTATTGAACATTTTTTCAAGTTTTAACAACATAAAATATATCCTTTTATTTTCTGACACAAATTGTCATATCATTATGTAAATAATATTCATATATTTCTAGTTTATTGCTTAAAGTATTACAAAAATCAATAACTTTTTGAGGCTTTATATGATTAAAACTATCTTGTTTTAGAAAATTAAATATTAAAGCTTTAGTGCTATATTTCCAACATTTTAAAATAAAATTATAAAAATCTTCTTGTGATAGCAAATTCAAAGAGCCACTACATATATAATAATCTGCTAATTCTAATTTGTCTTTTAAAATATCTTTACAATAAAAATCAGCACTATTTATTCTTTTTTTTGAAATAGATATCATCTGCTCTTCGCAATCGAATCCAATATATCTTTTAGGTAGTTTATTATTCTCTTTTAAATAAATATAATACTCACCAAAACCGCAACCAGCATCTACAATTTTACTTGAAGTTATATCATCTGATATTACATTTGTAATAATATCAAATCGCTTATATTGTGAGAACTTTGATTTCCAATGAACTCCTTGCGCTGACACTCCAAAACATTGTATTGAGTTTTTGTAAAACTCTTTGTTATTGAATTTGCTCAATTACTACGCCATTGTCTTTGATAAATTTCGAGATAAGTTTTGAATTTGTATGTTCATATGGTTTTTCATATACTATTCTTTTAATGCCTGAAGCAATTAAATTCTTAGAACATTCACTGCAAGGCTCTAGTGTAACATAAATTGTTCCGCCTTCAATACTTATGCCTTTTCTTGCAGCCCATATAATTGCATTCATTTCTGCATGTATTTCATAAACTTTTGACCATTCATGGTGCTCTTGTGTATACTCACTATTCCAATGTTCGCTACAATTTTTATACCCTGCAGGTGTGCCATTGTAACCTGTTGATAAAATTCTTCCATCTTTTACTATTACTGCACCTACTTGCTTTGACACACATTTTGATGCACTAGCTATCTCTTTTGCAATGTTTATAAAGTTTTTGTCACTTATCATAAAAAGCCTTTTTTTATAAGAATTAGTTAAAAAGTTGAGGTTTTTGATAAAAAACATACTATTTTTTTATCAAAATTAGATATTTTTGTAGTTTTTTCTTTATAAAACTATAATTAAATTTTCAGTATTATATCAAAAATTTAATGAAAAGGTTAATATATGGATTTCAAGGATATAAAAGAATTAATTAAAGTGTTCGACAAAAGTGAACTAACAAAACTTAAAGTTAAAGAGGGTGATTTTGAAATTGCTATGGGTAAAGGTGCAGATAATTTTGTAACTGTTTCTCAACCACAAGCTAGTTTTGTAGCACCAAGTGCTCCAGTTGTTACTCCAGCTGCTACTCCTGTAATAAGTGATGTGACAGTTACTTCTACATCAAAAATTCAAGGTGACACTGTAAATGCTCCAATGATTGGAACATTTTATGCTGCACCATCTCCAGATTCGCCTGCATTTGTTAAAGTAGGTGATACAGTTAAAGCTGGTCAAACTCTTTGTATTT